>NZ_JBZQEK010000050.1:0-5583 GCF_058719085.1 Candidatus Benthicola sp. | reverse complement strand
CGATCGGGCGATCCCGCTTAGCGGGCGAAACCACGGGGAGGATCGTGGCACGGGCCGGGCTTCTCTCACTCTGAAGGGTTTGCCAGCTGCCAGGAGCACCCTACCAGCATAGCCACAAGTGTGTAGAGGGGAAGTCGCGCGGCCCCCGGCCTGGGCCGCATCCGGAGGGCAGCCGCCCTCCCCTACTCCACACGGAAGGCCGTCACCGGGTCCACCCGCCAAGCACGCCACGCGGGCAGCATGCAGGCGAGCAGCGCCACGAGGCTGAAGAACGCTACCACGCCCACGAACGTCACCGGATCGGCTGCGCCCACGCCGAACAGCAGGTCGCTGATGAGCCGCGCGGCGCCGAACGCGGCGGCCACCCCGATCGCCAGCCCGACGCCCACCAGCAGGAAGCCCTGGCTCACCACCATGCCGAGGATGTGCGCGGCCCGGGCGCCGAGGGCCATGCGGATCCCGATCTCGTGCGTGCGGCGCTGCACGTGGTAGGCGAGCACCCCGTACAGGCCGAGCGCCGCCATGAACATCGCCACGGCCGCGAAGAGTCCCACCGCGCTCACGATCGTCCGGTCGAACGAGGTGGAGCGATGGATGACCTCTTCCATGGAAGCCACGTGGGCGAGAGGGATGTCCGGATCGAGTCGCCGGAGGATCTCGCGCAGCTGCCCTGCCACGGCAGTCGGGGCTCCGCGCGTCCGCACGATCAGCCGCATGCCCGAGCGAGCGTTCTGCGCGTACGGGAAGTACATGGCCATCGGCCGCTCTCCGTCCAGCCCGTCCATCACCATGTCTCCCACCACGCCGACGATCCGGTAGCGGGCTTCCTCGCCTTCGTCCACGGCGAGCTCGCGCCCGATCGGATCGACGTCCGGGTAGATCGTGCGCGCCGCGGACTCGCTGATGATCACCACCGGCTCCGAGCCCTCGGCGTCCGTGTCGCCGAAGCGGCGGCCCCGGAGCTCCGGCACGCCGAGAGCGGCGTGCAGGTCCGCCGTCACGGTGCGGCCGTACACGAGCAGGTTCTCGGAGGCATCGGCGGGCGGGTTCTCCGGATTCCAGGCGGCCGTGTTCCCTCCCCCTTCACGGATCGGAACCCGGCTGATCAGCCCCGCCTCCTCCACTTCGGGCAGGGCCTTCGCCTCCTCGAGGAATCGCCGGTAGAAATCGATGCGCTCCGGAGCCTCCGGGTAGCGGGCGCTGAGCAGGCTCACATCCGCCGTCAGCACGTGTGCGGTCCGGAAGCCCGGGTCCACGCCTGCCAGTTTCAGGTAGCTCCGCACGAGGAGAGCCGCGCCCACGAGGAGCACCACCGACAGGGCCACCTGGCCCACCACGAGGGCGGCGCGGAAGCGCGCCCGGCCGCCCGAAACGGTCCGGGAGCCCGCCTTGAGCTCCCCAGCCAGGTCGACACGGGAGCCCACGAGAGCCGGTGCGAGCCCGAAGACCAGCACGGTCACCAGGGAAAGCGCGAAGGCGAACAGCAGCACCTCGGGCTGAAGGCCGGCGGACTCCAGGGCGAGGCGGGTGAGCGGCGTGGCGGCAACGAGCGTGCGCTGCAGGAGGAGCGCGATGGCCGTGCCGAGCGCCCCGGCGGCGAGAGCGAGCGGGACGCTCTCGGTCACCAGCTGCTGCACGATCCGGCCGCGCGGCGCCCCGAGGGCGGAGCGCATGGCCAGCTCGGTGCCTCGAGTGGAGCCCCGCGCCAGCAGGAGCCCGGCCACGTTTCCGCACGCGGTGAGGAGCACCAGGACGATCGCCCCCGTGAGCATGAGGAGCGTGGGCCGGAATCGCTCCACCATCGCCTCCTGGAGCGGCGTGATCAGCATCCCCTTGTTCCGGTTCGACTCCGGGTAGGCCTCCGCGAGGCGGGCCATGATCACGTCCGCCTCCGACTGCGCGACATCCGCAGTGACGCCAGGGCGCAGTCGACCGACGATCAGCCAGTTGTGGAACTGCCGGAAGTCCGCCGAGGGCCCGAACTCGTCGCCCATCGGACGCAACACATCGGCGTCGTTCACGAACCGGAAGTCGGGCGGCGTGATCCCGACCACGGTGACGGGCCGTCCCTCGAGCATCAGCGTCGCACCTGTGATCTCCGGGTCCCCGCCGAGCCGTGTGCGCCAGAACCGGCCGCTGAGAACGACCACCGGGGCCTCGGTCTCCGCCTCCTCGGGGGTGAATTCGCGTCCAAGATGGAGGCGGGCGCCGAGCGTGCGAAACAGGCCGGGCGACATCCAGCCGAGCGCCACCCGTTCCGGCTCGTCCGTGCCCGTGACCGTCGCCTGCCCGGTAAACGGAGTGATCGTGGCCATGGACTCGTACGAGGTCGACTCGTCCCGCAGGCTCTCGAAGTCGGGGCCGGCCGAGTTCCAGCCCACGTCCCCGCTCGGCCAGATCGTCCGGCCCACGACCAGACGATCCGCCTCCGGGAACGGCAGGGTCCGGAAAAGTGCGAGGTTCACCACGCTGAACATGGCCACCGTGGCGCCGATCCCGAGGCCGAGCGTGAGGAGGGCCGTGAGCAGGAGGCCGGGTCTCCGCCGCAGGGAACGGAATCCGTACACCAGATCGAGACGAAGCTCGTCCAGCCAGGCGCGGGCACGCATGGTGTCTCCGAGTGTCGAAGTTCGGCGAGGGGGTCGCCGCTGATGGTTGGACAGCGGGAAGGCGAGGACGGTTGAATACCGTTTCCGCCGTTCGGCGGACCGCCAGCGCGCTTTGGTCGGCAGAGGGGGGTGAAACCCGGGCCTTCAGGTTCAGGAAGATATCTTCCCGAACTCGCATCACGCGTTTCGGGACGGGTCCTCGCTCACGCCCGCGAAACCCGGCCGGGCAGCGGGGGTACGCCTTCCCGTGCCCGGATCTCCCCCCGATCCGGGCCGCGCTTCACGCCCGCGCCGGACCGCGGGCGCCGCTACGCTCACACCGTGCGCCGCGACGGCCCACCGGACTCGCGGCGTTCGTTGCCGAGGGGGGACCATGCACTCCGATCGCCGCCGGATGCCGCACCGCCTGTTCGCAGCCACGCTGCTGGCCCTCCTCTCGATTACCGCCGCCGGCCAGGGAACGTCGCCCCTCGCCGCCCAGTCCATCCGCGAGGCCTCGCGCGAGGGCAATATCGAAGCCGTCCGCGTCCTCCTCGCCGCCGAGCCCGCCCTCGCCCGGGAAACCGATGCGGACGGGCGAACCCCCCTGCACCACGCGGCGGCCCGCGGCTACGTCGAGATCGCGGCCCTCCTGATCGAAGCCGGGGCCGACGTGAACGCGGCGGACGAGGACCTCGAGCGCCCTCTCCACAGCGCCATCCGCGCCGATCAGCAACCGACCGCAACGCTGCTGCTGAAGAGCGGCGCCGGCGTGGACCCCCGGAACGCGTACGAGCGCACGCCGCTGCTGCTCGTGGCCCGGGAGACGGGAGATGCCGACATGGCCGTTCTGCTGCTCGAGGCGGGGGCCGACGTGGATGCGCAGGACCGGTTCGGCGCGCCCCCGATCGAGCTCGCGGCGTGGCGGGGCTTCGGGCCGCTGGTGGACCTGCTGCTGGACGCGGGAGCCGCGTTGCCTCCGCCCGACAGCCCGGAGAACGCGGCCCTCGTGATGTTCTCGGCCGAACGGGGCCTCGACCGTCTGTTCGAGCGTACCGCGGTCCCGGGGGTGGATCTCACCGGTCGGAACGACCGCGGGGGCACCCTGCTGCATTCGGCGGCCCAGGGAGGCTCCCCCGAGATCGTGGAACGACTGGTGGAACTTGGAATCGACTTGAATTCACAGGATGTATATGGTTTGACAGCAATGCATTATGCTGCAGAGCTTGGACGGAGCGCGGTGATCGAGCGGCTGGTGGCGCTGGGGGCCGATCCCGACCTCCGCAGCCTCGCGGGCGACTCGCCGTACAACGCCGCGACCGAAGCGGCACGCACCGGAGCGGCGGAACGGCTGGAGGCGCTGGGGGCCGACACGAGCCCGCCTCACTTCCCCGTCCTGGAGGGCCCGTACATGGGGCAGGCGCCCCCGGGTCCCGACGAAGCGCCCGCGCCCTTCGCGGTCGGGGTCGTCTCCACGCACCGGTTCCAGCACGGCACCGTCTCGTTCGCTCCGGGCGGCCGGGAGGCGTGTTGGTCCACGCAGCTCACTTTGGAGGCTTCCGGGTACTCGGACGGGGCCATCGTGTGCTCCCGGATCGAGGGCGGGCGGTGGACGCGGCCCGAGGTCGCTTCCTTTTCCGCGCTCGAATGGAACGATGACGTGCCCATCTTCACCCCGGACGGGCAGCGGCTGTACTTCCTCTCTTCCCGGGCCGGGCCGGGCGCCGAGGCGGGACCGGAGCGCATCTGGTACGTGGACCGTGAGGAGGACGGCGGGTGGGCGGACCCGGTGATGGTGGAGGGCGGGCCCAATACGCTGGAGCTGCACTGGCAGTTCTCCGTCGCCGCGGACGGGAGTCTCTACACGCCGGGCGAGGGAGACCTGTTCGTGTCCCGCTTCGCGGACGGAGCGTGGCAGAGGCCCGAGCGGCTCCCCGGGACGATCAACAGCGAGGCGGACGAGCTGGCCCCGTACGTGACTCCGAACGAAGACCTCCTGCTCTTCATCCGCGCCGGACACCCGGAGAACCGGAGCTACATCAACGTGTGGGCCAGCTTCCGGGAGGCGGACGGGTCGTGGAGCGAGGCCGTGCTCCTCCCCGAGCCGATCGCCACCCGGGGGGGCGAGATGTGCCCGATCCTCTCGCCGGACGGGCGCTACCTGTTCTTCAACAGCTCGCGGGTGGGGAGCGACGACAACTTCTGGGTGGACGCGGGCTTCCTGGACGCGCTCGGGGACGGAGATCGTTAGGGGAACGGAGAGAGAGCGAGGCCCGCCGGCCGCCTCGGGTCGCCTCGAGCCGGATCGCTCGCTTCAGCCGTCGAGCAGCGTCTCCAGCCGGGCGCGGGCCTCGTCGTCCCGGGTGAGGTCCGGGTCGGCTTCCTCCCACGCCTGCAGGAAGCGGACGTAGGCGTCGCGAGCCTTCTCGCGCTCGCCCAGCTCCTCGTAGATCTCGCCCAGCTGGAAGGTGGCGCGCGAGCCCTGGAACCCGCCGCGCATCGTCTCGAAGTAGGTCGCGGCCTCGCGGAGCCGTCCGTCCTCGCGGTGCAGCACGCCCAGCCACGAGCGGATCCATGCTTCCGCCACGGAGCCGGTACCCTGCAGTCTCGCGAGATCGTCGATCGCCGCTTCCCGATCGGCGCCGGTCGACATCCTGGCTCGCCGGTACGCGTCCAGCGCGTCGGCCATCTGGGCGCGCTCCGTCGCCCGTGCCTCGTCGCCCGCCTCGCGGGCCTCCACGGCGGCCGCTCGCAGTTCTTCCACGAAGGTCCCGACGACGTCCGTTTCGCCGAAATCAGCCAGCATCATGCCGAGGCCGATCACGCAGTGCCTTCCGCCGGAGCCCGCCGGTCCGCAGGTGTCCGGGGGCAGCTTGGCCTCCAGCTCCTCGCGGGGTACCGGACGCACCCAGTCGTCGATGGTGACCGCGCTCCACACGTGCATCCACCCGGGACCCTCCGGATCGCCCCAGATCTCCATCGCGGCGTCCGCCTT
>NZ_JBZQEK010000049.1:0-3237 GCF_058719085.1 Candidatus Benthicola sp. | reverse complement strand
GGGGTGTATCTGGCGGCGGGCTGGGGGTTGCTGGAGTTCACCGACTGGGCCACCGGGCGGTTCCAGCTGCCGGTCGGCGCGGAAGACTTCGTGGTCGCCACCTGGATCATCTTCCTGCCCGTGGTCACCGGCGCCGCCTGGCGCTTCGGCGACCCCGAGCGTCGACGACGGGCCTCCGGTCGAACTCCCGTCGCGACCCAGGCGATTTCGGGTACGGCGGCGTCTCATGCGTCTCCGGCCGAGCCCACGAACATCGTCGTGCTTCCGTTCACCAATCTCAGCGGCAGCGCAGAGGATGATTACCTCGGGGACGGACTGTGCGAGGAGATCACGAATCAGCTCGCTCGCATGGAAGGTCTGCAGATCGTCGCTCGCACTTCGGCCTTCATGTACAGGGGCAAGGCTGCCGATGTTCGGGCGATCGGGCGCGAGCTGGGGGCCGGCGCCGTGCTCGAGGGCAGCGTCCAGCGTTCGGGCGACCGGCTGCGGGTGACCACCCAGCTCATCGAAGTCGCCACCGGATATCACCTGTGGTCGGAGCGGTACGATCGCGAGATGAAGGACGTCTTCGACATCGAGGACGAGATCGCGGCCAACGTCGTGCAGTCCCTGCGCGGGATCCTGAAGCCCGAGGAGCGCGAGGCGCTTGCCAGGAATCCGACGGACGACGTGAAGGCCTACGAGTTCTATCTGCGCGGGCGGCAGTTCTTCCGCCAGAGCCGGAGGAAGAGCCTCGACTACGCGAGGCAGATGTTCGAGCGGGCCGTCGAGTCGGACCCGAAGTTCGCCCTCGCCTGGGCGGGGATTTCGGACTCGATCTCCCTCATGCACATGTACTTCCCATCCGGCGATGCGGACCTGGAGCGCGCGGACGAGGCGAGCCGTCGCGCTCTCGACCTCGATCCGGAGCTGGCGGAGGCTCACAGCGCGCGAGGCTTCGCGCTGATGCAGCTGGGACGTTTCGAAGAGGCCGAAGCGGAGTTCCAGGAGGCCATTGGGCTCGACAGCGGACAGTTCGATGCCCGCTATTTCTACGCCCGCGGGTGTTTCGCCCAGGGTCGGCTGGAAGATGCCGCACGCCTGTTCCAGGAAGCGTCGGACGTGAAGGAGGACTACCAGGCGGCCTTCTTCGCCGCGCAGGCCCTCGAGGCGCTCGGCCGCGAGGAGGAAGCCGGCCGGGTGTACCGCGAGGCGCTGTCGGTGGCCGAGAAGCACATGGAGCTCAACCCGGACGACCCACGCGCCGCCACCATGCGGGCCGTGTCGCACTGCCGGGTGGGGGAGCAGGAGGCGGGCCTGCACTGGGCCGAACGGGCGCTCGAGATCGACCCCTCCGATCCGGGCGTGCAGTACAACGTCGCCTGCCTGTACTCCCTCGAAGACCAGCCGGACCGGGCCATCGATTGCCTCGAGAGCGCCATCGGGGGCGGTTTTGGACATCGGGACTGGATCGAGCACGACCCGGACCTCGACCCGATTCGAGACCACCCCCGGTTCCAGGACCTTCTCGACCAGATCTGATCGGCTGGAGCTTCCCGAGGACGCGGCCCGCGCGCCCCGGCCCGGCCGGACTGCGTGGCATGGCGGCTCGCCGGTGCGCAAACTTTACCACCTGCCGGCAACGACTGGTCGAAAGATCCGCCGGAACTTCCCGCTCGCACACCTCGGATGTCGACTCTAAAATATTGTATACCATATATTTGCAATACTATTCACCGACCTGTCTCCGAGGGAACGGGCGTTGCACGGGTGCCCGATAGCGATCTTCGAGAGAGACCCTCAGCAGCGAGGCGATCACATGAGGAACCTTCGTTGGACTTTCCTGGGGCTGTGCGTCGCGGCCCTGGCGGCCTGCGACTCGACGCCGGTCGATCCCGACGTGGATGGAGCGGGATCGGGTGGCGTACTGTCTGTCACGGCGTCGGTCGTCGGGGCCGTTCCCGTGCCGTACGAGCCGGACGGACACCTGTACGACGCGGTCGAGGCACCCGGTGGGATCAGCTGGACGAACGCCCGTGCGGAGGCCGAGGCCCTCACGTCGGGCGCCTGCCAGGGCTACCTGGCCTCGGTCACCTCGGCCGAGGAGGATGCGTTCATTCGGGAGAGCTTCGCGAGCGTCGTGCCTTCCGTCGGTGGCGTCGGCTACTGGATCGGCGGATACCAGGATACAGGGACGAGCGAAGACTGGCTGTGGGTGTCCGGTGAGCCGTTCGGCTACACGAACTGGCTCGACGGCCAGCCCGATGACGGCGGCCCGCTGATCGAGGAAGATGCGATCCACTACTCAGCGGCCTCCTCGGGCGGATTCATGGGTACGGAGACCACGGTCGGGTGGGCCGATCGGAACCGCGAGGAGACCGCTCCCGGGTACGTCGTCGAGTTCGACGGCGCGTGCACGGATGCGGCGCTCATCGAGGTGATGCTGAAGCTCAGCCAGGGCGAGAACCCGAGGAACATCAACCTCAAGAGCCGGGGCAAGATCGCCGTGGCCGTCCTCTCCACGGACTCGTTCGACGCCACGGAGATCGATCCCGAAACGGTCACCCTGGGCGACGGATCGGATCCTGAGGCCCCGGTGGCTTCGAACCCGAAGGGCAAGCTCATGGTCGCCTGGCCGGACCTGGATGAAGATGGTCTGGATGATGCGCTGTTCCACTTCAACACCCAGGACCTGGTGACGGCCGGGCTCGCGCTCGAGACCACGGAGCTGGTGATCCACGGATTCACGAACGGAGGGATGGAGTTCTCCGGCGTCGACGCGGTATCGGTGCACTGACGCGCCGCGCATGAGAAGGGCGGGGCGATCACCCTGCGGAGCGGTGTAGCCCCTGACGGGGAGGCGGGTCTTCCGCCTCCCCGTTCTTCTTGTCCTCCGGTTCGTTCCAGCGATCAGGCAGGCGGCTCGCCGGCGCCGCCGACCGGCCGCCACCTCCCGAGGACCCAACCCACGCCGAAGGTCAGGGCGAAGCCCAGCGGGGTGAGCCAGGTCCAGGCCAGCGGAGTCAGCAGGTGGGCTCCGGCCGCTCCGAGAAGGCCGACTGCCATGGCGACCAGAACCGCTGACTCGCTGATCTTCCGGCCGGCGAGACCCAATCCGAACACGCCGAGGACCGGTCCGAAGGTGATCGAAGTGATGGTGAGACCGGCCTCCAGGACGGAGCCCCACGCCCGGGCCAGGACCGCCACGCCGGCGAGGGCGACGGCCCAGCCGGCGGTCAGGACCCGTGAGCGGCGGAG
>NZ_JBZQEK010000048.1:0-4647 GCF_058719085.1 Candidatus Benthicola sp. | reverse complement strand
TACCTCACGTCGCTCCAGTTCGATTTCGTCACCACGGATTCGCCGGACGGCGTCGGGGCGACGTGGACGTTCCTGAAGGCGGGCGCGGACACGATCCAGGTGATCGAGGAGTTCATGACCCCGCTCACGACGGACCAGATGAGCGCCCTCGGGATGGTCGCTCCGTAAGGTCGATATCCAGCTGGATCGGCTCGATCCACAAGACGGGAGGGGCGGCCACATGGCTGCCCCTCCCGCTGTTCATCCGACCGGCTGCGTCCCCCCTCTGCGCCTGCCTCCCCTCACACCCAGAGAGGGACGACCTCGAAGCGCCCGACATCCACGAGGCCGAGGTCGGTGATCTTCAGCGCGGGGATCACGGGGAGCGCGAGGAAGGAGAGGCTCATGAACGCATCGTCCAGGGTGCCGCCGAGCGAGTGATACGCCTCGTGCAGCCGGTCGAGGGCCGTGCGGACCTCCGTCAACGGCAGGTCACTCATCAGTCCGGCAATCGGAAGAGCGAGCGAAGCGAGCACTTCGTGGCCCGAGGTGACCACGAGACCGCCGTCGAGGCGAGCCACCTCACGGACGGCGGTGACCATCGATTCGTCATCGAGACCCGCAACGACGAGGTTGTGCGAGTCGTGCCCGACGGAGCTCGCGAGGGCGCCCCTCCGCATCCCGAGTCCGTGCACGAAGCCGAGCCCTACCGAGCCGCGGCGCCCGTGCCGCTCGATGACGGCGATCTTGGCCAAATCACGATCGGGATCCGCCACGGCCTCACCATCACGGATGGTTGCCGCCACGGTTCGCTCTCCCGTCACGATCTGGCCCGGTATGATCTCGATCACCCGGAGGCTCTCGCCCGCGGCCGGAATGGCGAGATCCGGCGGTTGATCCGGGTTGAGATGTACGCTGGGCGGCAGGGTGGAGGGCGCCGCCGGCAGGTCGACCACGAGCTCGCCGTCCCGGGCCACCGGCTCTCCGTCCACGAACACGCTCTGCACGGCGACGGACTCGAGATCCTCGAGCACGAGGAGGTCGGCCCGCCAGCCCGGGGCGATCGCCCCGAGTCCGATCCGGTCCAGCCCGAACCACTCGGCCGTGTTGATGGATGCCATGCGCCACGCGGTGACCGGGTCCAGTCCCAGCGAGATCGCCCTGCGCACACTGTGATCGATGTGCCCTTCGGTGAGGAGGTCGGAGGGATGACGATCGTCGGTCACGAACGAACACCGCCGCTCCGTCCTCGAATCCACGAGGGGAAGCAGGGCTTCCAGGTTTCGAGCGGTGCTGGCCTCCCGGATCATGATTCGGAAGCCCCGCCGGAGCTTCTCCCTCGCCTCGTCGAGGGTGGTGCATTCGTGATCGCTTCCGGGTCCACCCACCGCGTACGCGTTCAGGGCTCTTCCTGCGAGGCCCGGAGAGTGACCGTCGATCGTGGCCCCGCGCGCGCGAGCTGCCCTGAGCTTCGCGAGCACGCCCGGGTCGCCATACACCACCCCGGGGAAGTTCATCATCTCGGCCAGGCCGATCACGCCGTCTTCGTCGAGGAGGGCCGAGATCTCCTCCACCCCGAGTTCGGCCCCTGCCGTTTCCATGTGTGTGGCCGGAACGCAGGAAGAGGCCATCACGAAGGCCCGGAGCGGGAGGCCGCGACGGGACTCGAGGATGTAGCGTATACCATCCACCCCGTGAACGTTCGCGATCTCATGCGGATCGAGTACGACGGCCGTCGTGCCCCGCGGAAGAACGGCCCGGGCGAACTCGGGCAGCGTGACGAGGCTGCTCTCGACGTGCATGTGACCGTCCACGAATCCCGGCGCGACCCACCGGTCGTGGCAGTCCACCTCGCGCGCCCCCGCGTAGCCTTCCCCGACGCCGATGACTCGACCGTCGAAGACCGCCACGTCCGCCTCGTAGATGTCTCCGGACAGAACGTCCAGCAGACGGCCGCCGCGGAGAATCAGGTCCGCCTCCACCTCACCCCGTGCAGCAGCAATTAGGTCTTCGAGAGCGTGCATCGGAGGATCTCCCGGTGTCGTGTGAGGGTGATTCGCCGAGGCGGCCGGCCATGCATTCGCAGTCATGACAGGGAGCCGCCGGGGTCCGAGTGCGCCATTGTGTCCGGCCGTCGTCGAGGACGGTCCCGCCACTTTGTCCCAAATGGTACAAGCCGCCTGGCCCCGGGGAAATGCCGCCGTGGATCCGACGCGGCGATAGAATCCGGGGATCGAGATACGGACGGCTGGGAACCCTTTTGGGAGCAAGGTGTTACACTCACCGTCCACCGGCTCGGTTCGCCGGGAGATCTGGCGAGCCGGCGGTGCGCGCCGGCGGTGCGAATCCGGTGTCCGTTGGTCCCGGAATTGCACGCATTCGACGTGCTGGACCACTGTTGGGAATCGATGCTGGCGCCTCCAGTTCGGAGAGACCCGACCCTCCCTCGGGAATCCAGCCGACGCAGCAGCGCTTCCAAACCTTCCCTCGGGCGGTCAGACGTCCGAGTCACTGCAAAGGGGGGACCCGAATACGTCCCCAGGAGAAGTTCCGATGCCAGAATCAGCCACTGCGCCCGCAGGCAAAGAAACCACAGGAGACCAAGCGATGCCCGACACCCTGACCGTTCGT
Organism: Candidatus Benthicola sp.; assembly: GCF_058719085.1. Classification (NCBI taxonomy): domain Bacteria; kingdom Pseudomonadati; phylum Gemmatimonadota; class Gemmatimonadia; order Candidatus Palauibacterales; family Candidatus Palauibacteraceae; genus Candidatus Benthicola; species Candidatus Benthicola sp. The sequence continues at coordinate 2,037 of NZ_JBZQEK010000048.1, read as the reverse complement.
GACAACCGTACTGAGAAGGACTACCCGCTCGAGGTGATGTACGGTACCTATCCGGAGTACGGCGCGGCGGTCCCGGCAAAGGACCTTCGAAAGGTCAAGGCCACCGACACCGACTTCGGCATGCTCTCGTACGACCCGGGCTTTACGAACACGGCTTCGTGCAAGAGCGCGGTCACCTTCATCGACGGGGAGAAGGGGATCCTCCGCTACCGCGGATATCCGATCGAGCAGCTCGCCGAGAAGAGCAGCTACCTCGAAGTCGCGTACCTCAGCCTGTTCGGTGAGCTGCCGACGAAAGAAGAGTTCGATCGCTGGGTCTACGAGGTCACGCACCACACTTTCGTTCACGAGAACCTGAAGCAGCTGATGGCTGCGTTCCGTCACGACGCGCACCCGATGGGCATGTTCGTGAGCTCGGTGGCTGCGCTCTCGACGTTCTACCCCGAGGCGCGTGCGGTGAGGGATCCCGAGGTCCGCCTGAAGCAGATCCACCGCCTGGTCGCCAAGGTCGCCACGATCGCGGCGTTCGCGTATCGGCACAGCCGCGGCCTGCCGTACGTCTACCCGGACAACGACCTGAGCTACACGGGCAACTTCCTGAACATGATGTACAAGACGACCGAGCTGAAGTACGAGCCCAACCCGATTCTGGAGAAGGCGCTCGACGTCCTGTTCATCCTGCACGTCGATCACGAGCAGAACTGCAGCGCCAATGCCATGCGCGCGGTGGGGAGCTCGGAGTCGGATCCGAACTGCGCCCTCGCGGCGGCGGCCGCCGCCCTCTACGGCCCGCTTCACGGCGGGGCGAACGAGATGGTGCTGCGCATGCTCCGCGAGATCGGCAAGATGGAGAACATCCCTGGGTACATCGAGCGGGTGAAGGCCGGCGACTTCCGGCTGATGGGCTTCGGTCACCGCGTGTACAAGAACTACGATCCGCGTGCCCGGATCCTGCGGGAGATGGCGCCGGAGGTGTTCAAGATCACCGGCACCAACCCGATGCTCGACATCGCCATCGAGCTGGAGAAGATCGCGCTCGAGGACGAGTACTTCGTGAAGCGGAATCTGTACCCGAACGTGGACTTCTACTCGGGTATCATCTACCAGGCCCTCGGTTTCCCGGTGGCCATGTTCCCGGTCCTGTTCGCCATTCCGCGTACGGCCGGCTGGCTGGCCCAGTGGCAGGAGATGCTGGAGGATCCCGACCAGCGGATCGCCCGTCCACGCCAGGTTTACATCGGATACGACGACCGGGACTACGTGCCCTTCGCCGACCGCTGATCGCCCGGCGCTGATCCAGGACCTCTTCCGGGGCGGGCCGCCGAGTGCGGTCCGCCCCGCCCTTCATCCGCAATCGGTCCCCGGATCTTTCTATTCTGTGTCGCTATCGACCTCTTCCCCCGTCCGTCGGGGTTCGCAACGTCACGTACCGGGTCAGATCGTCACGCCGGTGGTGACCAACCCGGTCTGCGTTCCGCCGGGTCACTGCGGTAAATAGCTACAAAATATGCCCTTAGACCGTATCTGGCGGTCGGGCGATACAGGAGAGTCGGGTACGCACCTTGCCATCTCGGTGGCTGACCGGAACGACTTGTCTGCACCTGGAGGCTCTCCATGACCGCCGTGACCCGTCCGTTCGGAATCGCCCTGCTGGTGTTGCTCGCGTGGCTTCCTCTCTCGTCCCCGCTCCTCGCGGACACCTCGGGACGAACGAGCCTCGCCGAGGGCTCCTTTGAAATTCCCGCCTTCGCCCGGAAGTACAATTTCAGCTGCAGCGTATGCCACGCTCCCATTCCCCGGCTGACGGAATTCGGTGAGGAGTTCGCGGGCAACGGCTTCCAGCTGGTGGAGGACGAACAGCCGCGCGACACGATCGAGACCGGGGATCCGCTGCTTCGCCTCGTGAAGGACGTGCCGCTCGCCCTCCGTTTCGACGGTTACGCCCAGGCGAACACGAAAGCGGAAGGTGAACTGGTATCGAACGACCTGTCCTTTCCATACGGGATCAAGCTGCTGTCGGGAGGGCCGATCGCGAAG
>NZ_JBZQEK010000047.1:0-6205 GCF_058719085.1 Candidatus Benthicola sp. | reverse complement strand
CCCTTACTGATCGCAACCACCCTCCGCGCGCCCGCACCCCGAGCGCGATCGCGGCTCTCAGCCCGCGCGCTATCCTCTCGGAAACAGTAGCGTGAACTGCAGCCGAATCACATCGGCACCGGCCGCGTCCGGGTGCTCGACGTTGTGGTAGTACTGCAAGAGCACGTTCATCGCCTGCTTTCCGATCATGGTGATCTTGGAGATCCCGAGCCCGAGCGGGACCGTCCACTGCTGGCCGCTGTCGCCGTTCCAGTTCGCGGTGATCGCCGGAGCGGTGGAAATGGCCCAGCCGCGCGAGAGGTTGTAGTTGACGAACGGCTGGAGGAAGAAGGCGTTGATCGCCTCGGTGTCCTCGCCGCCCGCGATGCGCCACAGGTTGTTCACCAGGCCGCCGTACACCCACTTCTTCCCGAGCTTCAGGACGACGAAGGTGGGGCCGAGGGCGAACTGTCCTGTCTCGGTCGCCGGATTGGTGGAGGTCGGGAGCGAGAGGATCGGTCCGACGCCCCACACCAGGCTGCCTGCCTTTGCCGGGGTCAGGTAGAACTGCTGCTGGATGTCGGCGATGCCCTTGAGTCGCTCGCCGTCCGGTCCCGGCAGGTTGACCACCGGTATGACGGTGCGCGAGACCAGGTTCCAGTCATCGTTGATCGGAAGCGGCAGCACCGGCTGCACGTTGATGATGGACTGGCTCTGGTCCCCGAGACCGCCACCGGTGGTCCAGTTCGCCTGCACCGGGATGGAGTTCATGTTGGCCACCGGGTTCTGGGCGGCCTTGGCCAGCTCCGTGGCCCTGGCCTTGGCATCCTCTTCCGTGGGCTCCTGGGCGGAGACGAATGTCGGAACGGCCAACAGCAGCAGCGTCAGAGCGAGCAATCTGCGCATCGTGCACTCCCGCCCAAATGAGGATGGGTCTCCGGGTGACACTGCGTGCCTCCCGGGCACCGGGTGGTGGTTCCTGAAGGTCTACTTGCCGACGCGTAACGGCAACAAGGGTGCCGCTGCGACCTACATCGGCGACGGCTGGAAGAGGGAGTGCTGCGCCAGGGGCGTCACCCGGGCGCCGGCCGAAAAGCCGCGGAGGACGATCGGTCCCTCCCAACGCTCTCCCGGCCCGATCTGCCGGTCCGCCGGCTCGCGGCTCACCACGACCATGAGTTGCCGGAAATCGTTGAAGCCGCGTACCTCGCCCTCCGGCGAGACGACCCCGAAGTCCACGATCTCTGCCAGGGTCGGGGTCGTCAGCCACACCCGGTAGGCCTCGCCCTCGATCGTCGGTAGCCCGGATACGGTCACGGTGAGTTCGTATTGCACGTCGCCGTCCACATCCACGGAGATGCCGAACGGAGACCACACCTGCTTCAGGGCTGCCCGTCCGGCGGCGCCCTCGTTCCCGAACGTCGGGAAGAGGGGGAACTCATCGGGAAAGGCGGCGACAGTATGGGGCGCTGAAGCGCGCGAACGGCCATCATCCCACCCGTCAACGCTCACCTGCGGCTCCGTCGCTCCCGTCAGCCAGAGGAACAGCAGGAGCGACGGCCCCACGCTGAGAAGCGTGAAGCCGCCACTCCGGCCGATCCGATCGCGAGTCACGAGACGCCGACTCTTCAGCGGCTCACGGCACCAGGCCCATGGGGCCGTGGTCCCAGTCCTGGACGCTCGAGATGTCGGGCATCCCGTAGTCCGAGCCGTGCCAGCCGTCGAAGCCGTCCATCTTCATCAGCCACAGCCCGGTCACCATGTCGCTGACCACCACCAGGCCGTCGTAGTTCCGGACGTCGATCCCGAAGGCGCCGTTGAAGTCGCTCTCGCCCACCGGGTTGCCGGTCGTCAGCCCGAGGTCGTTGGCGAGTCCCGACTTCTCGGGACCGAAGTACGTGTCGTAGTAGGCCACGCCCTCCGGGTTCTCCGGGTCGCTGATGTCGAAGACGTCGATCCCGTCCTTGTAGGAGGACACGAAGACGTAGGGGTACCGCATCTCGTTGTTGTGCGAGAGGGCCTTGTAGTTCCGGGTCCAGGCGCTCATCTCGGAGGTAATCCGCTCCTGCCCGCCGTGGATCCCCTGGTCGAGATCGTAAATGCGGATCGGCGAGTACCTGTACTCGGTCTGCCCGACCCCGATCTTAGCGTCCGGAGTGGCGGTCAGCGTGTGTGCCAGAGTGACCCCCATCACGCCGACGATCGAGGTGATCAGCTCCGGGTTCGCGGGATCGGTGATGTCGTAGATGTAGTATCCGTCGAGGCCGGATCCGTACAGGATGTCACGACCCGACTCCGGCTCGTACGCGACGTAGAAATCGTGGTAGCCGACCATCGAGCCGAAGGGCGAATCCATCGCCGTGGAGGGCCACGGCACCTGGCCGATCAGACCGTAGTCGTGCGCACCGTCCAGGAACGCCTCGAGGTCGTACAGGTTGGCGTGCGGTCCGCTGGTGGTCGCCACCAGGATCGGCTTCCCCGAGGAATGCTTGTAGGCCCAGATGTTGTGGAAGCCCGTCGGCGTGTCCGGCGCCCGGATGCGGCCCACTTCCTGGACGGTCGAGGCGTCGGGCAGCCCCGTCACATCGAACACCACGGCCCCCAGGTCCGTATCCGGCCCGCCGAAGAACTGCAGGGACTGGATCACGTAATAGCGGCCTTCGTGCTTGAAGTACTTCGTGTCCATGCCGCCGAGCCCGATGTGCAGCTCCGGGTCCTCGATCCGCCACTGGTACAGCAGCTCGGGGTTCGCCGGGTCCTCGATCGAAACGATGTCCATCCCCTTGGTGGGGCCGAGCACCCGGGCGAGGTACACGTACGGCCGGCCCGGCTCCTGTTCGACCTCCACGTCGGTGTAGCTGATGTCCAGTCCGTCGTCCACGTGGTGTCGGCCGAGGACCTCCATGTTGTCCGTGCCGGGCCGCTCCGGCGTGCCCTGCGCGACCAGGGCGGGCGCGGCCGTCATCGTGACGCCCACGGCCAGAAGGGCTCCGACCCATCCACTCCTCTTCGTCATTCCCATCCTCCATGCATGGGTTCTTGCCGCCGGCCTCACGGCTCGACGGCGAAGGCCATCATCATCCCGGCCTCCAGGTGCTCCGCGATGTGACAGTGGAGCATCCACTGACCGGGGTTGGTCACCTCCAGCAGCAAGTCCACGGTCGAGCCGACCGGGAGAAGCGCCGTGTCCTTCCACACCAGGTTCTCGTTCGGCACCCCGTCCCTCGACAGGACCAGGAAACGCTGTCCATGCAGGTGTACGGGGTGGTTCATCGGGTGGAACGCCTCCGGATCGTTGTGGAGCCGGATCTTGACGATGTCCCCGACCCGGAACCGCCAGTCGATGTCCATGTTCTCGGCGCCCGTGTCGACGTCCCGGAGAATCCACCGCACCTCATTGGAGGTGGAGAGCCAGTTCATGTGCGACATCACGTCGGTGAACTCGACGGGCGAGCGATACACCGTGTCGATCGCCATGTACTGCATCACCTGGACGGGCAGGTCACGGATGTCCACCGTGAGCAGGAGCTCCCGGTCCACCGGCGCAGCGACGTAGGGTCGGTACGGATCCACCTCCCGGCGCACCTCTTCGTCGACCCGGAGGGTGCGGAACGACTCGCCCCGGTCCGGATCGGCGACGTCCGGGGAGACGTGGACCGCCCCGAGGGTGTCGGCCACGGAGAAGAACTTTCCCTGCATGTGGTTGAGCGCCGTGATCCGGTTCTCGATCACGAACGTGCCCGGCTCCTCGAACATCACCTCGATGACGTAGCGCTGCGCCGGCGCGATGGCGACGCTGCGCACGAACATCTCCTTCTCGAAGCGGCCGATGTCCGCCCCGACGAGCTTCATCGGGGCCCCGCCGAACGAGAGGTTGAACGTGCGCGTGTTCGATACGTTCGTGAGATAGAAGCGGACGACCTCGCCGGTTCGCGCCTCGAGATCGTATCGCTTTTCGCCGTTCACCAGAAGGACGTTCCCGAACCGGCCCATGATCGCGAAGTTGGCGGCTTCCCGCCCGAACGGAACCAGCTCGGTGCCCTCCACCAGGATGTCGTCCAGGGTGAGGACCTGCTCCGAGTGCACCGGGTCGTCGTAGGGCTCGCGGTCCGGCCGGACCAGCATGTTGCCGTACAGGCCGAGGTCCTGCTGGATGTCTTCCCGTACGTGCGGGTGGTACCAGTAGATGCCGTCGTCGGGGAACCGGATCGTGTAGTCGAAGGTCTCGCCCGGCTGCACCGGGTCCTGGGTGAGCCCGGGAACGCCGTCGAACCGGTTGTCGAGCCGGAGCCCGTGCCAGTGCACCGTGGTCTCCAGGTCGATGCGGTTGGTGAACCGCACGTGCACTTCGGAGCCCTGCCGGACCCGGATCAGGGGACCGGGGATCTGGCCGTTGAACGCGTACATCACGAAGGTCTCCCCGGCGACCCGCTTGCGGACCAGGGACGCCTCGAGCGCCAGCGTGTCCCCGTCCTCCAGGTCGACGATCTCCCGCGGGCCGGCCAGCGGGAGGGTCGCGGGGTCGATCCCCTCGCCCGGCAGGAACTCGGTCACCGAGGGCCGAGCGTTCTTCACGCCCGGCAGCATCGGGTTCCGGATCATCGGGACGATCATGGAGGCGGACGGCATGACCGGGATGTCCGCCTCACCGCCGTGGTGGGCGTGGTCCATCTGCTGGGCCGGCGCGGGAGACGCGAGCAGCAGGGACAGTCCGACGAAGAGGCAGCCGGGAACCCGATACGTCGGGCGGCGCCGGCGTGTGCCTTGATGTACGGGCGTCAACGACGCCCTCTGTGATGTTCGATCATGTCGTGTCAGCCTCGGAGCCAGACGGTCGCCCATGGTAAACGAACGGGCAAACCGTGTCTACCGGGGGCTGACGCGGGCGTTCCGATGGTGCGTCCCTGCGCGGCGAGAGCCGGACTTCCGCTCAGGGGTTCGTGTCGTCGCTGATGAAGCCCGGAATCTCGACCTCGGCCACCCGCGTGTAGCGAGCCCGAACCGCCCGGATGCCCTCGGATTCGCCGACGATGCTGAGGCGGTCTCCCACTTCGAACACGAGCGCACCGCTCGGAATGAGAACCTCGTCGCCCCTTCGCACCAGGGCCACGAGGGTGTCCTTCGGCCACTCGACGGACTTCAGCTCCCGTCCGAGGAGAGAGGAGGAGGGACCCCGGTCCGACAACAGGAGGGTCAGGAAACGCTCCTCCTGCAGAAGGATCTGTCGGAAGTTCGCCGGGTCCTCCGCCGAGAGCCATCGTTCCATGAACGCGTCGTCGTCGGCCCGTCCGGCGACTCCGGCGAGAAGGCGGAGGTGCTGACCCGGGTTTTCCTCCGGGCTGACGAGGAAGAAGATGGCGTGGAGCGATTCCCCGTGTCGTGCGTCGGTGAACTGATCGCCGACCTCCACCGACAGCCCCGTCACGGACCGGACGAGGACCATTTCCGGTCCCGATGCGCCGGCGATGCGCAGGTGAGGCAGGGCCGTCCCCCGCGACACCGGGGTCGCGCCGGTGCGGGTGCCGTGCAGGAATCCCTCGGCGAGGTGCTCGGCGCTGACCGGGAGGCGCTGGGACAATCGGGCCGCTGCCTGGCGGGTCGCCGACTGGAAGGTCTCGCCCGGACCCAGGTCCAGCGTGAAGGCGCGGGCGATGACTTCATCGAACGCGTCCTCGGCCCGGACGCCCTTTTCCTTCAGGATGCTGCGAAGCTCCGGGTCGAGACCGTCGAACCGGCCCTGTCCGAGACGCTCGAACCAGTGAAGCAGGGCGCCGCTTCGTACCACGCGATCCCGGGCGTAGTAGTAGTACCAGGCGAGACACACGCTCACGAGACCGATGGCGAACACGATCGGCCAGAACCCGAGGGCGGCGATGAGAATCGCGGGAGCGAGCAGGCCGATCGCCTGCACGCCGGGATAGCCGGGGGATCGGAACCCGGGATCGTACGCCTCGATCCCGCTCTCCCTCATCACGATCACGGCCAGGTTGACGAGCGCGAAGATGAGGAGTAGGAAGGTGCTGGCCAGCTTCGCGACCCCCTCGACGTCCAGGGTGAGGATCGCCGCGGCCATCAGCCCGCCGGTGACGAGCAGCGCGACCACGGGAGTGCCGGCTCGGTTCAGCCGGCCGAACGTTCCCGGGATCAGACGATCTCGTCCCATGGCCAGGGGATACCGCGAGGCGGCCAGAATGCCGGCGTTTCCCGCCGCCGCCAGGCCGGCGAT
>NZ_JBZQEK010000046.1:0-8464 GCF_058719085.1 Candidatus Benthicola sp. | reverse complement strand
CCGTCCCTTCGGGCCATGCGGGCCACGCGACGGGGGGGGGGATCGGTCAGGAAGACATCGATCGTGAGATCCGGATAGTCGATCTCCAGAAGTCTCTTAAGAGCCTTGTGGAGGTAGCCGTAGCGCGCCGGATGGGACGTCAGGCTGACCACGACCGGAGGCGTGTCCTCCGGTGCCGGGCGGGCAGGCCCATTCCCGGCTTCCGGAGGGCTGTGACCTCGTGCTCGACCCGATCGCATCAATTCTAGCTCTTCCTCCGGGCTTCGGGTCCCGAGTCCTCAGTCGCTCGTCGCCTCCGGCGGCACACCGCCCGGAGGCATGTTCTCGTTGAGCCACCGGGTCATGTAGCCGAACAGGTGTCGCCTCGTTCCCGGCCCTTCGAAGATTCCGTGGGAGCGGTTCGGGTACGACAGCATGGTGAAGTACTTGTTCTCCCGGATCAGCGCATTCACCAGCTGTTCGGCGTTCTGGTAGTGAACGTTATCGTCGCCTGTGCCGTGAATGAGCAGCAGGTTGCCCTCGAGTCCCCCGGCGTACTTGAGGACCGACCCGTCCTCGTAGTCCTCGGGGTTCTCGTCGATGAGCCCCATGTACCGTTCCATGTACACGGTGTCGTAGTTCCGCAGGTTCGTCACCGCGGCCACCGCGATCCCGGTGCTGTAGATCTCCGGGTACCGGAACAGGGCGTTCAGGGTTGCACCTCCGCCCCCGCTCCAGCCCCAGATGCCGATCCGGGACGCGTCGACGTACGGGCGTTCCGCGATCACCCGGGCCGCCGCGGCCTGGTCGGCGCTGTTCACCCGACCGACCTTCCGGTACTGCGCCTTCCGCCAGTCGCGGCCTCGCGGGCCGGGGGTGCCCCGGTTGTCGACGCTCGCCACGATGTATCCCTGCTGTGTGAGCAGCGTGTGCCAGCCGAAGTTGCCCGTGTCCCACCGGTCGAGGACCGTCTGGGCGAAAGGTCCGCTGTAGGCGTAGAAGAACACCGGGTACTCGAGGCTCGGATCGAAGTCCGGCGGATACATCATCCACGCATCCAGCATCGCGTCGCCGACGTCGACCTGGAAGAACTCCGCCCGTCCTCGAGCCAGCTCGGCCAGGGTAGCGTTCAGTCGGGCGTTGTCCTCGAGCACCCGCAGCACCTCGTGGTCCGGCAGGCTGACCAGTTCGGTCACCGGCGGGGTCGTGAACGTGGAGTACGTGTGAATCGCGTACGATCCGTCGGGCGAGAGGCTGTACCCGTGGGTGCCCGGCTGGTCCGTCGGTGAGAGACGTTCCGGCTGCCCTCCCTCGAGGGGGACGCGGTACAGATACCGCTGCGTGGCGTTGTCCGGTGAGGCGATGAAGTAGATCCACCCACCGTCCTCGTCGATCAGCTCCACGTTGACGACTTCCCAGTCGCCGGACGTGATCGGCGAGAGCTGCCCGGTCGAGCGATCGACCTCGTACAGGTGGCGCCAGCCGGTACGCTCGCTCAGCCAGGTCATCCGCTCGTCGCCGTCGAGCCAGATCCAGTCATCGATCGCGTCCAGGTAGGCGGCGTCCGTCTCCGTGAACAGCTCCCGGATGGTGCCCGAATCGGCATCGCAGAGCAGGACCCGGTTGGTGTCCTGCCTCCGGTTCATCCGCTGGATGGCGACCTCGTCGCCGTTGCCGGACCACTCCATCCGCGGGATGTAGTTGTTTCTCGGGTCGCCGGGCACATCGCACCACACGGTCGGACCGCCGGCCGCGCCCACGACCCCCACCCGGGCGGCGGAGTTCGTGGTGCCGACCTTCGGATACTGCACGGGAATGGTGAACGAGTAGATCGAGTCCGTGTTGTTGATCATCTCGAACACCCCGATGCCCTCGGCGTCGAGCTGCCAGTAGGCGATCGACTTCCCGTCCGGAGCCCAGCGCCAGCCATCGGCGGGGAGCGGCATGAAGAACTCCTCCTCGTACACCCAGTCGAAGTTCCCGTTGATGATGGTGTCGGATCCGTCCTCCGTGAGACGGGTCACCTCTCCAGTGGCGACGTCTTCCACGTACAGGTCGTTCTCGCTCACGTATCCGAAGCGGTCACCCGATGGGCTGAACTTTCCGTACATCAGGCTCGACTCGGGCCGATCCGCCCCCATCTGCCGAAGAGCGCCGGTCTCCAGATCCAGCACCCAGTAGTCGCCCCGCGAGTTGAAGCGCCAGACACGGCGGGAGTTGGTGTAGATCAGCAGCTTGCTGCCGTCCGGAGACCACTCGTAGTTCTGGATGCCGAGAGGCCGCGTCTGACCTTCGGGAACGAGCTGGGCGGCGGAAACCAGGACCTCGCGCTCGCCGCTGGAGGCGTCGTACCGGACCAGGTCCCGTCCGGCTCCGGCCCCGCTTCGCTCGAGCGTCGTGTAGGCGGACCCATCTTCGAGCCAACGGGTCTGCCCGAAGAAGTCGGGAAAGAAGTCTCCCGAGCCGAACAGGCGATCCAGCGTCACGAGGCTCGGGTCGCCGGTCTCCTGGGCCTCCGCCCGCTGCGCGACCGGAAGGAAGAAGAACGCGAATACGGCGGCGCAGGCCAGCGGGCCTCGCAGGCGCTTCAGCTGTTTCATGGCAATCCTCTGGAGTCAGGTGGATGCGGCCGGCGAGATGCGGTGCGCACGCTGCCTCACGCGCAGCCGAAACCCGCGGTACACGCCCTACAGACAGTTGACCGAGGGCGGGCGTTTAGCTTGCCGGGCTGCCGTGCGATGGCCCGGGATCCGGGGGTCCGGCCCGGGTCCGCCGCACGACTCGCCATCCCGGCTCAGTCCGCGCCTCCGGCCAGCGGAATTCCGCCCGGCGGCATGTGCTCGTTCAGGTAGCGCGTCATCTCGGTATAGAGGTGACGCCGGGTTCCTTCGCCCTCGAAGATCCCGTGGGATCGATTCGGATACGCGAGCATCGTGAAGTGCTTGTTGTGACGGACGAGCTCGTTCACCAGCACCTCGAAGTTCTGGTAGTGGACGTTGTCGTCCGCGGTGCCGTGCACGATGAGGAGGTTCCCCTCCAGGTTCTTCGCATGGTTCACCGGCGCGCCCGCCTCGTAGTCCTCCCAGGCCTGGTCCGGGAGTCCCATGTACCGCTCGGTGTAGATCGTGTCGTAGTATTTCTGGTGCGTGACGGCCGCGATCGAGATGGCGGTGCCGTATACATCCGGGTACTGGAAGATCAGGTTCAGGGCCATCTCCCCACCGCCGCTCCAACCCCACGTGCCCACCCGATCGGCATCCACGTAGGGCCTCTCGATGATGATCCGGGCCGCCGTCGAAAGGTCCGAAACGTTCAACTGGCCGATCTTGCGGTAGAGAGCCTTGCGCCAGTCGCGGCCGCGCGGACCCGGGGTGCCCCGATTGTCCACACTGGCCACGATGTAGCCCTGCTGCGTGAGCATCAGGTGCCACAGGTAGTTGCCTCCGCCCCACGAGTCCATCACCGTCTGTCCCCACGGCTCACTGTAGCCGTAGAAGAGGATCGGGTATTCGTTCGCCGGGTCGAAGTTCGGCGGATACATGATCCACGCATCGAGCCGGGCCGGACCGATGTCGACCTGAAAGAACTCGAACTCGCCGCGGTCCAGCGCCTCCACCGTCTCCCTCAGCTCCCGGTTGTCGACCAGCGTCCGGATCACCTCGTGGTCGGGCAGACGGACCAGCTCCGTGATCGCCGGATGGCCGAAGCTCGAGTACGTGTGGATGGCGAACCGGGCGTCGGGCGAGATGTTGTAGCCGTGCGTGCCGGGCTGGTCTTCGGGCGTGAGGCGCTCCGCATCCCCCCGGCCGTTCAGACGCGAACGGTACAGATAGCGCTGGGTGGCCGTCTCCGGCGAGGCGGTGAAGTACACCCGTCCGCCGTCTTCGTCGATGCGCTGTACGCTGACGATCTCCCAGTCATCGCCGTCCCACGTGACGTCGCGCACTCTCCCTCCGTCCCGGGAGACGCGGTACAGGTGCCGCCATCCGGTCCGCTCGCTCACCCAGGTGAACTCCTCGTCGCCATCCAGCCACTCCCAGTCGTCCACCGCGTCGAGATAGGAGGGGTCCGTCTCGGTGAGAATCGTCCGGCTCGCCCCGGTCCGCGCGTCGCAGAGCATCACCTGGTTCGTGTTCTGGAGCCGGTTCATGCGCTGGAGGATGATCTCGTCGGAATTGCCGGACCACTCCATGCGCGGGATGTAGTTGTTGCGCGGATCTCCCGGCACGTCGCACCAGGTGGTGGCGCCGCCGCCCGCCGGGATCACCCCGACCCGGGCCGCCGAGTTGGTCGTGCCCGCCTTCGGATACTCCACCGGCACGGTGAACGAGTAGATCGAGTCGGTATTGTTGATCATGAGGAAGTCGCGAACACCCTCCGCGTCGAGCTTCCAGTAAGCTATCGAAGAACCGTCCGGGCTCCAGCGGAATCCGTCGCGGGCGAAGAACTCCTCCTCGTACACCCAGTCGAACGTGCCGTTGATGGTCGTGTCGGACCCGTCGTTCGTGAGCCGGACCACCTCGCCGGTGGCGAGCGCCTCCACGTACAGGTCGTGTTCGCTGACGTACGCCACCCGTTCCCCGGCCGGATCGAATTTCGCGAACATGAGGCTGGACTCGGGCCGGTCCGCGCCGACCTGACGCAGCGCGTAGCCGTCCAGATCGAACACCCAGTAGTCTCCGCGGGTGTTCTGTCGCCATACGCGGCGCGAGTTGGTGTAGATCAGCAGCCTCGTGCCGTCGGGAGACCATTCATAGCCCTGGATGGTGAGCGGCCGGTCCGCCCCAGCCGGCATCAGCAGAGAGGCGGAGACGAGAACCGTTCGGACACCCGACTCCGTCTCGTACCGAACCAGGTCCCGGCCTCCCGCCACCGCCTCCGAGGGTTCGAGCGTCGTGTAGAACGTGCCGTCCTCCAGCCAGCGGACCTGGCCGAAGAAGTCACCCCGGAAGTCCGCCGTGCCGTAGATGCGGTCGAGCGTGACCGCCGACGGGTCGGTGTCTTCCTGGGCCTGCGTCCCGGCCGGCGAGAGAAGGACGAGGGCGACGGGGACGAGAGCGAGATTCGCGCGCCAGCGCGGCTGCTGAAACAGGTGTCGCATGGAATTCCTCACGGACTTCGGAGATGTCACTACGGCGCCGCGACCCGGCTGGATCCCGGCCACGGCGGCGATGCCGACGAACAACCTACGGGGTCGTGAAGTCCCGCGCCCGGGACGGCCTCGAGAGGCTGGCGCCGGAGCGGGGTCAGATTCCCAGAAGCTTCAGCAGGTCGTTGAGGAACGCGAAGCCCATGAAGAAGACTACCACGGTGGCGCCGGCGAGGTTCGTGTAGCGCACGAGGCCCGGGTTCAGGGGGCGACGGATCACTCCCTCCACCGCTAGCAGAAGGAAGTGGCCGCCGTCCAGGACCGGGATCGGGAGGAAGTTCAGGATCGCCAGGTTGAGCGAGAGGAAGGCCACGAAGGCGAAGAACTGCGGCCAGTTCATCCGGTAGGCCCGCTCGCTCATTCGCGCGATCTCGACCGGTCCGCTGACCTCTCGTAGCCCCACCGCCCCGGTCACCAGAAGACGGCCACTTTCCGTGATCATCCGGGTGTGACGGCCCAGCTCTCCCGCACCATACGCGATGGCCCCGCCCAGGTCTTCGTCCAGGAACTCGGTTCCCAGGTGGGCCCCCAGCCATCCGAAGCTTCCCTCGGGGATGAAGCCCGGATCCGGCTGAGGCAGCCGCACATCCATCCCCGTACCGCCTCGCAGCACGCGAACGGACACGGGCCGCGAGGGCGCCAGAGGCATCGCTTCGAGCCATGCGTAGAAGGTGGGCGTGGCCTGTCCTTCCACGGACACGATCCGGTCACCCTTCCGGAGGCCGGCACGCGCGGCCGGCGAGCCGACCTGGATCGTTCCGAGCACCGGCGGAAGCGGCGGAAGCAGGGACGCGAGAAGCTGAACCCTCTCGGCCTGCACCGCCGGGATCACCACATCGAGGGTCGTACCGTCCGCGAGATCCATCGACTGCGGCCCGGCTTCGACGGCCAGAAGCGCCATCGCGAACTCCGCCCAGTCCCCGACAGGTCGACCGGCCACCCCGGTGACGTCCACATCCGGGGGAATGCTGGTCCAACCATCCGCTCCGATCGGGAGGTCATCCTCGAACACGGCGCTCACCCGAGCCGGAGTCGGAGCGGTCGCCGCTCCCATCGATCCGAGGATCGCGTAGATGATGAGCGCGAGGGCCGCGTTGGCCGCAACGCCTGCGACCACCACGATCATGCGACGGTGGACCTTGTGGAACGCGAATCCGTTCGGCCACTTCCGGCGGTCTTCCCTCGTGCCCGCCATTCCCATGATGCGCACGAAGCCTCCCAGGGGAATGAGCGCCAGCTGATACCGGGTCTCGCCGATACGGAAGCGGCACAGGGCGGGTCCGAACCCGACGGAGAACGAAGTGACCGGCATTCCGGCCCACTTGGCGGCGATCAGATGCCCCAGCTCGTGCACCAGGATCAGTACGTCGGTGACGACCAACAGCAGCAACACCGCCAGGATCATGCTTCCGCCTCCTCTTCCGCCGGCTGCCGATTCGAGCCGGTGACGATCCGGCCCGCCATCGACGTTCGGTCGATGTGCCGAGGTGCAAGTTCCGTTCGGTGTTCGAAGGACGGAGTCCGCCCGGGTCTCCCGGGGGGACTCAGACGCTGATGTCCATCGGACCACGCGGGCCTGTCGGCCTGGTGGATAAACGATTAAAAGCAAATATGATATTATGTTAGGGTGTCATAAAGTCGCGGTGAACAGCGCGACGTACCGTGGGGCCACCACGGCCGCACGACCGGCCGGGGGAAGCGATTCGATCGGCGACCGGGGACCCCGCGTTGCGAGAGCGCCACACTGCCTGCCTCCGGATCGTGGCGCGGGCCCGCCACCTGTTTGTTGTTCCCCTTCGCTTGCAGCTTTAGATTCCGCGATCCCGGTTTCCGGGTCTCGAGGACCGGGAGGGTGGCGGTCGACCCTCCGTGCTACGAAAGGGGTAGTGACTATTGGCTGAAGTTCAGGTCCGGGATGGCGAGGACGTACAGAAGGCGCTCAGGCGCTTCCGGCGGAAGGTACAGAGAGCGGGGATTCTGAAGGACTTCCGCAAGCATCGACATTACGAGAAGCCGAGCGACTCGAAGCGTCGCAAGGCCCAGGCGGCGGAGAGACGTCGCCGGCGGCAGGCGCGGCGCAAGCGGAGAGACTGACCGGGCGTCAGGCCCACATCTCCTCATACATCAGATACTGGGATTCCGTCATTCCCAGCGCCTCGTAGGTCGACTGGGCGCCGAGGTTGTCCCGCTCCACGTACAGGCGCAGGCCGATCGCCTTCTCCTTCCGGGCGGACTCCCGAACGTGCTGGTGCAGCTTCCGGTAGATGCCCTCGCGGCGGTGTCGCTTCGAGACGTAAACGCTCTGCAGCCACCAGACCGGTCCGTTGCGCCAGTCGCTCCACTCGGTGTTCACCATCACCTGGCCGACGATCTCGTCGGCCTTCACGGCCACGAAGTAACGGCCGCGGGCCGGGTCCTTGAGGAGCGTCTCGACACCTTTCGTCAACGTGGAGCGATCGAGCTCGCGACCCTCGGTCTCGCGGGCCATCGCCAGATTGAACAGCACGATGCGGCTCACATCCTCCAGCTCTGCCTGCCGAATCTCGATCGACATGCCATGACCCCTTTTCGTTCGAAGAATCCAGCAACCTCGGCCGCATCGCGCCGGTCCGCAAACACCGGCAAGCAAGGCTGACTGGGGGCGCCGAGCGTCGTACCTTTCGATTCATGTCTTGCATGGGGCCTGCCCGGGACGTCTGCGTGGTTCTCCTGACCGGTATCGGGGATGTCGTGCATGGCCTGCCGGTGGCGAACGCCATCAAGGACGACGACCCGGGTCGACGGATTACCTGGGTAGCGGAGCCGGCTCCGGCCCGCGTACTGGACGCCCACCCCAGCGTGGACCGCGTCATCGAGTTCCGCAGGAGGGAAGGCGTTGCGGGTGTGCGCCGGCTCGCGGAAGACCTCAGGGGATGCCGGTTCGACGTGACGCTGAACATGCAGCGGCACATGAAGGGCGTATTTCCGACCGTTCTTTCCGGCGCGCCGTGCCGAATCGGTCTGGATCGAGCCAAGGTCCGGGAGGGCGTATGGAGGTTCTCGAACCACCGCATCGAGCCGGCTCCGTGGGCCCACACCCAGGACGTGCTTCTCCGTTTTCTCGATTCACTGGGAATCGGTCGACCGGACCCGCTGGAGTGGCGCATCACGTTCACCCGCCAGGAACGGCACCAACAGGAACAGTTCTTCTCGGCCCTCCCGAGCCGCCCGGTGATCGGACTGGTGCCGGGCTCCGGCGTGGTCCGGAAGGACTGGCCGGCGGAGCGCATGGCCGCGCTTGCCGACCGTCTCGTCGAACGCGGGGGGGGCACCGTTCTTCTCATCGGTGGGCCCGGT
>NZ_JBZQEK010000045.1:0-3818 GCF_058719085.1 Candidatus Benthicola sp. | reverse complement strand
GCCGGCGGCGGCATCCGCATCGCGGAAGTATCCTGACTCCCGTGTCGAGCCGACAGCCGCGGGCGACGTCGACGGCCTCGCATCCGCGCTCCGACGATCTCCGATTCGTCTCCGACCCGGCTGCGGTGCTGCCGGGTCACCGGGCCGGAGACCTCCTGGTGGCGGCTCGTGCCGCGCTGCTCGGCGGCCGTGCGACCCTCGCGTACTATCGCTCGTCCTCTCTTCGTACCTCCGAGAAGCAGCCGGGTGACCCGGTCACCGAGGCGGACCACGCCTCGAACCGGGCCGTGCTCGGGGTGCTCGCGGCAAGCCGACCGGCCGATCCCGTGCTGAGCGAGGAATCGCCCGCTCCGAGGACGGGCTCCTCGAGCGGACGACTGTGGGTCGTGGACCCGCTCGACGGAACGCGCGAGTTCATCGACGGGATCGACGAGTTCGCGGTCATGGTCGGGCTGGCGGAAGACGGACTCGCCGCGCTCGGCGCCTTCTTCATACCCGGGTCCGGGCGCCTCTACCTCGGAGTGGCCGACGGTGGAGCCTGGGTGGCGGAATGCACCGTGTCGGCGGAAGAGGGGGTTCGGATCGAGGTGGGCCCGCTCGCGCCCGTCCGCGTCGGCGAGAGAGCCGGCGATGGCCTCCGGTTCGTGCGCTCCCGCTCTCACCCGGACGACCGGTTGCAGGCGATCGAGGCGGCGCTCGGCGCCACCGAGGTGATTCCGTCGGGGTCGGTCGGCGTCAAGTGCGCCCGCATCGCGGAAGGTGAGGCCGATCTGTACGTTCACCCCGTTCCCTACCTGAAGGAGTGGGACACCTGCGCCCCGGAGGCGGTGCTGCGGGGCGCGGGCGGGCGGGTGACGGACTGCGGAGGCGCGCCTCTCCGGTACGGAAAGGAGACGCCGCGACAGCCGTCGGGCATCCTGGCGGGGGATCCGGCCAGCTGGGCCGACTCCCTTCCACTGGTGCGCGAAATGTGCGCGCCGATACTGTAGTCCCTTCCGCATTCCGCGCAGGAAGGACGCGAAACCGATCCCGGCCTCCACGGGGGCCGGACGAAACCGAATAGAGGGAAGAGGTACGATGCAGAAATCGACCAACGTTCACTGGCACGAGGGACACGTATCCCGCGAAGAGCGGGAGTCTCGCAACGGACACCGCGGGGCCATCCTCTGGTTCACGGGTCTCTCGGGGAGTGGCAAGAGCACCCTGGCGAATGCGGTGGATCACCGGCTCCACGACCTCGGTCTCAGCTCCTACGTGCTGGACGGAGACAACATCCGGCACGGACTGAACGGTGACCTGGGCTTCTCGCCCGAGGACCGGACGGAGAACATCCGGCGGATCGGCGAGGTGGCGAAGCTCTTCATCGACGCGGGGACGTTCGCCCTGACGGCCTTCATCTCCCCGTATCGAGAGGACCGCGACCGGATCCGAAACACCACCGAACGTCCCGATGACTTCGTGGAGATTTTCGTGGAGTGCCCGCTCTCGGTTTGCGAGGAACGTGACCCGAAGGGCCTGTATCGGAAGGCACGCGCCGGAGAGATTCCCGAGTTCACGGGGATCAGCGCCCCGTACGAGGAGCCCCTCGAGGCCGAGCTCGTGGTCAATACGGCCGATAGCTCCCTGGACGAGTGCGTCGACCTCGTCCTTCAGTACCTGGCCGAACGGGGCTACGTGGACGCGGAGGTCGTGGCCGCCTGATCCGGCGTGTCACGGGAAGGAACGAATCGCACTCACTCGGAACCCACAAGGAAATCAGAGCCCGATGACGATACAACCCTACGGCGGAACGCTGGTGAACCGTGTTCCCTCCGATGCAGAGGCCGACGAACTCAGAAGGGCGGCCGGCGAGCTGCCGGCCGTGACGATCTCCCCCTGGACCCTCAGCGACCTCTATCTGATCGCGGTGGGCGGTCTTTCGCCGCTCGAGGGCTTCATGGACGAGGAGGCGTATCACTCGGTGGTCCGTACCATGACGCTGCCGGGCGGACTGCCCTGGTCCATCCCGGTCGTGCTCCCGGTGACCGACGAAGAGGCAGGCCACGCGAAGGTCGGGGAGACCCTCGCCCTGCGGGCGCCGGACGGAAAGCTGGCGGCCGTGCTCGAGGTGACCGATGTGTTCGACCGGGATCGCGAGACCGAGGCCGAAGCGGTCTTCCGCACCTCCGACCAGGCGCATCCAGGCGTTGCGGCCATGTATCGCATGGGTTCCCGCTGCGTGGCCGGCCCGATCCGGTACCTGTACGAAGAGGACATCTCCGGCTTTCCGGCCGAGAACCTGAAGCCGGCGGAGACGAGGGCGGCGTTCGCGGAGCGGGGCTGGGAGACCGTGGTCGCGTTTCAGACTCGAAACCCGATTCACCGGGCGCACGAGTACATCCAGAAGTGCGCGCTCGAGACGGTGGACGGTCTCCTGGTCCATCCCCTGGTGGGAGAGACCAAGTCGGACGACATCCCGGCGGACGTGCGCATGGAGTGCTATCACGTGCTCCTCGAGGGCTACTATCCGGCGGACCGGGTCATGCTCTCGGTCCTGCCCGCGGCCATGCGGTACGCCGGCCCGAGGGAGGCGATCTTCCACTCGATCATGCGGCGGAACTACGGCTGCTCGCACTTCATCGTGGGCCGGGATCACGCCGGGGTGGGCAACTACTACGGGACCTACGATGCCCAGGAGATCTTCGACGAGATCGACATGGATGCGCTGGGCATCGAGCCGATGAAGTTCGAGCATTCGTTCTACTGCCTGCGGACGAAGCAGATGGCGACCTCGAAGACCTCGCCCGCCACGCCGGAGGAACGCGTGTTCCTGTCGGGCACGAAGGTCCGCGAGATGCTGTCGAGGGGCGAGTCTCCGCCGGAGGAGTTCACCCGGCCGGAGATCGCGGAGATCCTCATGCGGGCGTATCGATAGCGTCGGCCGGTCGACCCGGGTCCGGTCCCGAAATCCCTGAGAGGTGCCGGTGACAGCTGCGGCGATCTTCACGATGGCCGTCATCGCGGTCGCGATCCTTTTGATCGTGAAGGACTTCGGGCCGCCGGACGCGATGCTGTTCGCCAGCCTGGTGGTCCTGATGGCCGCCGGCGTCGTCACGCCCGAACAGGGCCTGGCCGGGTTCGGGAACACGGCGGTGGCGACGGTCGGCGCCCTTTTCATCGTGGCGGCCGGGATGCGCTCGACGGGAGTGCTGGAGAACGCATCCCGGAGGGTCCTCGGCCACGGGAGCCGGCTGCCCCGGGCGCTCGCCCGGCTCACCACCTCGTCCGCGGCGCTGTCCGCCTTCCTCGCCAACACGCCGGTCGTCGCCATGGGCGTCCCCACGGTCACCGCCTGGGCCAAGCGCAATCGGGTGTCTCCGTCCCGGCTCCTGATTCCGCTGTCGTACGCGTCGATCCTCGGGGGGATCTGCACCCTGATCGGCACGTCGACGAACCTGGTGAGCCACGGCCTCCTCCAGAGGGCGGGAATGCCCGGGTACGGCTTCTTCGAGCTCACCGCCCTCGGCGTTCCCATGGCCATCGTGGGGATCGTGTACCTGGTGAAGGTGGCGCCCCGACTGCTGTCCGACCGGGTCCCGATTCCGACCGTCGGGGAGGGGGTGCGCCAGTACCTGGTCGAGATGCGGCTGTCCGATCCCTCTCCGCTGATCGGGCGCACGATCGTGGAGGCCGGGCTCCGCCACCTGCCGGGCCTCTTCCTGGTGAGGGTGGAGCGCGCAGGCACGATCATCTCGCCCGTCGGTCCGGACGTGCGCCTCCTGTCGGGCGACCTGCTGACGTTCGCGGGGGTGGTGGACAGCATCGTGGACCTGCGCAAG
>NZ_JBZQEK010000044.1:0-5110 GCF_058719085.1 Candidatus Benthicola sp. | reverse complement strand
TCGTTCCGTTGCGCGGAACGATCGGGGCCCACACGATCGCCCGGATCGGGCCCGAAGGGAAGGGAACGGAGGTTGCGAGGAGCCCGGAATCCTCAGCCGAGCTCCAGCTGGGCCTGCGCGGAGCGGGTCTCCGACCCGTCCCGCTCGTCTTCCGAAGCCGCTCCGGAATCCGGATCCCGGTCCGGATTCGGGTCCTCGCGGCGGGCGGTACCGTCCCCGCGGGGGGACGCAGCGGTGGAAGAACCGCGCCCGCTGGCGTCGCGGGCCGGCTGCCGGACGGCCAGGTCGATGTCCGCCCGGACGCCCAGGTGGTCCAGAACCAGACGATCCTGCGTGGTGAGGATCACCTGCCTCTCGGTCGCCAGTTGGCAGAGCAGCTCCCACACCTCGCGCGACCGTTCCTCGTCCAGGTGAGTGAACGGCTCGTCGACGAGCAAGGGATGGCGGACACCTTCGCCCGCCACGAAGTCCGCGGCGCCGAGCCGTATGGCGAGCAACACCAGGTGCTTTTCCCCGAAGCTGAGCGGCGGCGAGTCCAGCGTCACCATCCTGCCGTCGAGGCCCACCCGCGCATCGGTCAGATCGCCCTCCGCCTCCACCGGTCCGAGCCGGCTCTTCGAGAGCGGAGCGAGGCGACGGTTGATGGCGGACAGGAGACGCTCCTGGTCGGTGGCGCGGAACCGTTCGTACGCGTCTCCGACGAGCTCCCATGCGTATCTTCGCACCGCGGTCTCGTCCCGTGCCTCGGCCTGCTGCCTCCGGAGGTCCTCGAGCTCCCGCTCCAGCCGGAACACGTCTTCCGAAGCCCGGTCCAGGTCGCGGGCCTCCAGCTCGAGCTGTCCGAGTTGCTCCCTGAGCGCGTCCCGGGTCGCCCGACGCTCGTCCCGTGCGGCCTCCACGGCGGATACCGTGGGCTCGATGCCCTCCGGCAGGCGGGGCGTCGCGGGAAGCTCCTCCAGCTGGAGCTGGAGCCGGGCCAGCGTCGTGCGGACGTCTTCCCTCGCATCCCGGACCCGCGGCGCCACGGGCAACCCGGCCGTCCCTTCCGGGTCGTCCCTCCGCAGCAGTCGCTCCGCCGACTCGGTCGCCTCGAGCTGCCGGCGCTTCGCCTCACGCGCGGCCGCGCCGGCCTGCACCTGGCGCTGAAAGGCCCTCCGGTGCTCGGCCACGGTCTCCGCCGTCAGCGGCGGTCCCGGAAGCCCGCTCGCGATCTGCTCGATCCGGGACCGTACGGCCTCCACCTCTTCTCGGATCGCCAGGGCCCTCGATTCGGCGCTCTGCGCACCGCCGGATTCCCGTCCGCGGGCGAGCCAGGAGCCGGCGAGCAGGACCGCGCCGAGGAAGCACAGAATCGATCCGGCGAGACCCGAACCGGCGAAGAGAGTCGCGATGCCGGAAATCACAAGGATCAGTCCTCCGGCGGCCGGCATCGGGTGCGGGGGGCGCCGCGGAGGGGGCTCGGAGACCGCGGGACCGGAAGCCTACTGCTCCAGCTCCCTCCGCCGCTTCCACAGCTCCTCGGCTCGGCCGACTCGGGCCTCGAAGTCTTCGGGGTACGGCCCGTCCGACGCCGCGCGGCTGGCCTCGCTCTCCGCGCGCGCCAGCTCGTCGGAGGCGCTCCTCATGTTCTCGAGCGCGTCCGACAGGGCGGAGAGCCGGGCTTCGGCCTCACGCTTCTCGGCAAGCAGCGTGCGCCGCTCCGTGATCGGCCGGTAGGCGGCCTCGAGCTGGTCGATCTCGGTCTCGATCTCGGCCAGTTGCGCCCGGGTCTCCGCCGAGCGCTGGAGCAGCGGACGCTTCTTCTCCCGTGCGCCTCGGGCCGTTTCCAGCCGGCGCCGGATCCCCTCTTCCGCCTCCTGCAGCTCTTCGACCCGACGCGGCCGGGTCTTCCTGCGGCCTCCGGGCTCCAGGGGTTCGAGCGTCATCGCCTCGAACGCCTCCTTCAGCTCGGTCTGCGCCGCCTCCACCCTGCGGTGCGTGCCGGCGGCGGCCCGGAGAAGCTCATCGTCGAGGCGGGTGTCCACGAGCTCGCCCTGCGCGATCCACGCCGTTTCGCGGTACGGCTCGAGAGAATCAAATCCGACCCACTGGCGCACGAGCTCCTGGTACCTGCGGCTGGCACTGCGCGCTCCGACCGGGTTCGCGTCTCCGCGGAACAGCTCCCCGTCGCCGTCCACCTCCCGCACCACGACCTCGTCGGAGGCGACCTCGCGACGGATCACGACCCGGACTCCCTCCGCCGTGAGCAGCCGGACTTCGATCTCGGGCGAGCGGCCCGACCAGGGCTCCCTGAGCTTGAGCAGGTTCCTGTCCTCGGGCCTGCGGCGGACGAAGCCATACAGGCCGCGCAAGAACGCTTCGAGCAGGGTGGTCTTTCCCGACCCGTTGCGTCCGGCGATCACCACGGGACGGCCTTCGTCCGGAACCTCGAAATGGCCCGAATGACAGCCGTATTCCAACCGTACGGCCTCGAATCGCGGCCGGATCACTCCACCCCCATGGCCCGGAGCGCCTTTCTCAAGGCCCGCTCCCTGAGCGCGACCTCCTCCTCGCCGTCCGCCTCCCGGATGCGATCCAGACCGAGTCGCGCGAGGTGTCCCACCACATCGTCCCGAGAGGCGAGCGCACGGAGTCGATCCGAATCGTAGTACCGGGTGCGGTCCTTCACCCGGGCGAACGGGAAGCGCGCCCGCAGGCCCGCCTCGATGCGCTCCGCATCGACGGCGAATTCCGTCTGTCCCGTCAGTGTGACCACCGGCAGGGAGCCCTCGTTCACATGGGAGGCCACCTTCTCGATGGCTTCGAGATCCTCCGAACAGGCGCTGATGTCCAGGTCGGGAATCTCCTCGAGAACGGCCACTCCGGATGGGATCAGTCGCACGTCGGGTCCGGATCCGGGAGAGAGCTCTGCCAGCACCACGCCGCGAGGCCCCGTCTCCGTGTGATCCATCCCGGCGAACGAGCCGGAGTAGCAGGCGGGAATCGACCCGTCCGCCGCGAACTCCGCAGGGGGACGAAACCGGTGATAGTCTCCGAGAGCGATGTAGTCCACCTCGAGAGCCGCCAGCGCTTCCCGGGTCAGCCGGAGGGAGTCACCGCCGATCCAGTGCGGAGCATCCCGGACGGCCCCGTGGAGCAGCGCTACGTGGACGCCTTCCGCGTCCGCTCGGCGGAATCTCGACAGCGGGTCCGGTTCATGGGCGTAGTCGTACGCGAAACCGTAGACGTGCAACGGGCCCGCTTCGGTCACGACCGTCGCCGGCTCCTCCGGCCACGGCGCGCTGAACACCACGGCTTCGTCCGGGAGGTCGCCGTACGGGCCGGGGATGACGATCGGGTCGTGGTTTCCCGGCACCAGGAACACGCCCGCCACGACGTCCAGCAGTCGCCGAATCACTTCGCGGGCCTCGGCCGCCGCGGCCTCCTCGGGACGGGCGGAGTCGAACAGGTCGCCCGCCACCACGACGGCGTGCACGCCGTGCTCTACGGCGAGGGCGGGAAGCGTCCGGAATGCGGCGCGAACCGATTCGGCTCGCTCCGCCGCGTACGGGCCGAAGGAACCGTACGAAGCGCCGAGGTGAACATCGCCGAGGTGGAGGATGCGCATCATGCCGCGTATCATAACCCATGGCGCCGACAGGGCCAGACCGACGGATACGCTCACTCGACTGCGGAACGGCGAATGGACAGACGGTTCACGCGAGACTCGCATCTTCCGGCCTCAGCGTCGGCGGCATGGGCCTGGCACGCCCGGTCGGGGGCCCTGGAGCGGCTGCTCCCACCGTGGCAGGGGGCGCACATCCTGAGCCACGAGGGGATCGAGGACGGCGACCGGGCCGAGCTGGAGCTGAAGTTCGGTCCCTTCCGAACGCGGTGGGTGGCCGAGCACGAGGAGGTGGAGGCCGGCCGGGGGTTCACGGACCGAATGGTCAGCGGCCCGTTCGCTTCGTGGGCGCACCGTCATCGGTTCACCCCGGAGGGGCCCGAGGCCTGTCGCCTCACGGACGACATCCGATTCCGCCTGCCGGGCGGGTGGCTCGGGGACTTCGTGGCCGGTCGGGCGGTGGAGAGCCAGTTGAGCCGGGCCTTCGCCTACCGACACGACACGACGGCCCACGACCTGTCGGTGCACGAGCGGTACTTCGGCGACGGGCCGCGCCGATTCCTCGTCTCGGGGTCGACGGGCCTGGTGGGGACGGCGCTGACCGCCTTCCTCTCCACCGGCGGACACGAGGTCACGCGCCTGGTGCGGAATGCGACGCGGGGGGAGTCCACCGCGGACCGTGCCGTGCCGTGGGACCCCGCCCGCGGACGATTGGACCCGGCCTCCGTCTCCGGACACGATGTGGTGGTGCACCTCGCCGGGGCCGGGATCGCCGACGGACGGTGGACGCCGGAACGCAAGGCCCTCATCCGGAACAGCCGGGTCGACGGTACGGCTCTGCTGGCCCGCTCCGTGGCCGCGGCCCCGGACCCTCCGAAGGTGCTGGTGTGCGCTTCGGCCGTCGGGTTCTACGGCGATCGAGGCGACATGGAGGTCGACGAGGGGAGCGCCGGGGGGACCGGCTTCCTCGCCGACACCGCCCGGGCGTGGGAAGCGGCGGCAAGGCCGGCCGCGGACGCCGGCATCCGGGTCGTCTTCCTGCGTCTCGGCATGGTGCTGACACCGGCCGGGGGAGCGCTGGCGAAGATGCTGCCCCCGTTCCGGCTGGGGGCCGGAGGTCCCCTCGGTGACGGCAGGCAATACTGGGCCTGGCTGGCGATGGACGACCTGCTGGCGATCGTCCTGCACGTGGCGTCGCGCCCGGATCTGTCCGGACCGGTGAACGCGGTGTCCCCCGAGGCGCTGCGGAGTGCGGAATTCGCGTCCATCCTCGGCCGCGTGCTGGGCCGACCGGCCATCCTGCCGGTTCCGGCGCCGGCGCTCCGGATGTTGTTCGGGCAGATGGCGGAAGAAACGCTTCTCGGCGGGGCGAAGGTCCGCCCCACCCGGCTGCTGGAATCGGGATTCGAGTTCCGCTACGCCGGGCTGGCGGACGCCCTCAGGCACATGCTCGGAAGGCAAAGGGGGGCGCGATGAGCGCTCGGACCCGCCGCCGGACTCCGGACC
>NZ_JBZQEK010000043.1:0-5507 GCF_058719085.1 Candidatus Benthicola sp. | reverse complement strand
CATTCAGGTGAAGACGGGAAAGTTCGACGACGCGCTGCTGCGCGAGCTGCCGGGCGACGCGAAGCCCGAATACATCGTGGGCTCTCTCGCCGATGTTCCAGCCCTTGTGCTCTGAGGCGCCGGGCCGGGGCCCGATCGCCTGCCGCACGCGATGCCCCGCCGGGAGCCGGATACGCCGCCTTCTGGCCGGACTCGTCCTGGCATGTGCGGCGTCTTTGCCAGCCGGTGGCCCACTGGACGCCCAGGAGCCGAGCGGTTCCGCCGCCGTCCAGCTGCCGCCCGATCCGCCGGAGGCCTTCCTCGGCTTCCAGCCCGGCGCCGACCGAGAATTGGCGGACTGGGGGCAGATGATGGGCTACCTGGAGGTCCTCGCTCGGCGGAGCGATCGGGTGCGCCTCGACACCATCGGGCGGAGCACCCTCGACCGTCCCATGCTCCTCCTGACGGTCACGGACACGAGCAACCAGAGAAGATTGCCGGAGATCCGGGTCCAGCAGGCCAAGCTCGCCGATCCCCGGCAGCTGACGGACCCGGAGGAGAGGCGGCAGCTGACGCGCTCCGGTCGCCTGGTCGTGCTGGTCACGGCGGGCGTCCATCCGATCGAGGTCGGAGGCAGTCTCGTGCCCCTCAACCTGGCGTATCGGCTGGCCACCGCCACGGACTCGGCGACCCTGCGGATTCTCAGGGAAAGCGTCGTTCTGATCGTGCCCGCCGTGAACCCGGACGGAGTCGACATGGTGGCGGATTGGTATCGCGGTTCCCTGGGAACGCCATGGGAAGGATTGCCTCCGCCGTTCCTCTACCACCACTACACGGGGCATGACAACAACCGCGACTGGTATTCGTTCACCCAGGTCGAGACCCGGAACGTGGTGGAGCAAGTCTACCGGAAGTGGCATCCGCAGGTCGTACACGACATGCACCAGCAGGGACTGTTCGGCAGCCGCTTCTTCGTCCCCCCGTGGCTGGATCCGATCGAGCCGAACGTCGATCCGCTTCTCGTCGCGGCGACGAATGCGCTCGGCACCGCCATCGCGTGGGACCTGATCCGCCAGGGAAAGGAGGGCGTCGCGGTCCACGCTCGATACGATGCCTGGAGTCCGGGACGGGCGTACGCACACTACCACGGGGCGGTCAGGTTGCTCAGCGAGACCGCCAGCGCCCGGCTCGCCAGCCCCCTCGAGGTTCTGCCGGAGGAGCTCGAATCGGCACCGGGGGGTGCTGGAGCCGAACGGGCCTGGAACGTACCGGTGCCGTGGAGCGGGGGACGGTGGGGGATGGCGGACATCGTCGCCTACATGGAGGCCGGTGCCCTGTCGCTTCTGGGGAACGCGGTGGCCTCGAGACAGGCGTGGCTCGAGAACTTCGTAGCCGTGGGAGAGCGGGCGGTGGCCGGATGGCCCGAGTGGCCTCGCGCCTGGATCATTCCGGCCGACCCCGGAACGGCAGAGGCAAGAGCCGAACTGGTGCGCATCCTGACGACAGCCGGGGTGGAGCTGCGGGTGGCGCCGAGGGGCCTTCAGGCGGGTGATTCCGAGTGGCCTGCCGGAAGCCTCGTCATTTCGATGCGACAGCCGTACGCTGCCTTCGCCCAGATGGTGCTGGCCCCACAGCGGTATCCCGGAGGTCGTCTGCACCCCGAGGGAGGGGCGACGGAGCCGTACGACGTGACGGCCCATAATCTCCCCCTGTTCCTCGGGCTCCGTGCGGTGGCGGCGGGACGCCTTCCGGTGGGCGACACGGAGCCGTTCGAAAGACCCTACGCCGCCCCGGCGCGGCACGTGCCGGGGGTGTCGGGGGAGCCCGGCCTGCTGGTCGGCCTCTACCAGCCGTGGTTTCCCATCCCGGATGAGGGGTGGACCCGCTGGCTGTTCGACCGATACGAGATACCGTACGCGACGGTGCGCGATCGGGAGGTACGCCAGGGTGACCTCACTCGCCGCTTCACGAGCCTGGTGCTTCCCTCCGTCGACCCGGAGGTGCTGGAGCGCGGCTGGGAGCCCGGGGCCATGCCGGTGGAGTACACGGGTGGGCTCGGCGCGGCCGGGGCGGTGGGCCTGCGCCGCTTCGTGGAAGAAGGAGGGACGCTGGTCGCGCTCGGCCGCTCGACCGGATGGGTGTCGGATCGACTGGGCCTCGGTGTGGTCGATCGTCTGCGGGAGCGCCCACGAGACGAGTTCTTCGCGCCTGGCGCGCAGATTACGCTGAGGGTCGATACGACGAGCACCGTCGGCCGGGGGATGCCGGTCGATGGTGCAGCCTGGATCGAGGGAGGCGCGGCGTTCGACCTCCCGGCGGGCAGTGACGCGGTGCCTGTGGCCGCCTATGGTGAGCGGCCTCGCGTGCTCAGTGGCTGGGTGCGCGGGATCGGATCCCTGGCCGGGGCCGCGGCGGTCGTGGACATCCCGGTCGGGAACGGAAGGGTCGTGCTGTACGGAATCGACCCGCAGCAACGCGGGATCTCGCTGGCCACCTTTCCTCTGCTGTTCAACGCCCTGCGCACGACCCCCTGAAGGTGCACGAACGGATCGGGCGCGACGCAACCGGTCAGCGCTGAGCCTCAGGCGTCGATTGCAGGCACTCCCGACGGCCGTTCGGGGAGCCACACCTCCGCCACGCAGCCCGGGCCGTCCTTGCGGTTCGCGAGGCGCACGCGTCCGCCGTGGGCTTCCGCGATCTGCCGGCTCAGGGCGAGTCCAATGCCCGACCCTTTCGGCTTCGTGGTGAAGAAGGGCACGAACAGGTTGGCCGTCTGAGCGAGACCCGGTCCTTCGTCCTCGATTCGAACCCGAAGCTGACCGAGTTGGCTCGACCAGCTGATCCGCACGCCTCCCTCCGTCTCCAGAGATGCGTCGACTGCATTGTCCAGCAGATTGATCAACAGCTGGTCGAGCTGATCGCCATCCGCTTCGATCGTGACGTCGGGACTGTCGATCACCTCCACGCGCACGCGGGACTCGAGGCTGGCTACCCGCTTCACCCAGTCACGCACGCTGAGCGATCGTCGCTGTGGGTGCGGAAGCTTGGCGAGTCGGGCGTAGGAGGACATGAAGCGACCGAGCGCCTCGGACCGGCCGGCGATCACCTGTAGTCCCTCCCGGAGGTCGTCGGCCTCTTCGCTATCGGCATACCTGCGCTCGAGCAGAGCGCTGAGGCTCGTGGCGATCGACTTGATCGGGGTGAGGGAGTTGTTGATCTCGTGGCTGAGCACCCGGATGAGGCGCTGCCACGCCACCCTTTCCTCCTCTCGCAGCACCTGGCTCAAATCGGCCAGCACTACGAGGCGGTGCGGGCGGGCCTCCCAGCGGAAGCTCCGCCGGCGGAGCTCCCAGCGCCCGAGCCCGTCGGCGACCGTGACGTCCATGACCCGCGGGGTCTCACCCGAAAGGCAGGACTCGAGTCCGAGCTCCTCGGCGGTGAATCCGAGCACGGCCTCTCCCTTTCGTCCCAGCAGGTCCTCTCCGGCCCGATTGATGAGCCGCAGGCGGTCCCGGTCGTCGAAGGCGAACATGGCCACGTCGATGACCGTCATCACCCGGGTGAGGAGGTTCGAGGCCTCGAGCGCATCGAGCCTCTGGTTGTGGAACGAGCTCGCCAGCTGGTTGACCTCGTGGAGGATCAGCCCGAGGGCGTCGTCCTTCGCGGGGGCGCGAGTGCGCATCGAATAGTCTCCCTCGCGCAGCGCCTCGAGCATGTTGGATACGGCGTGCAGCGGTCGCACCAGCCGGTCGCGCATGGCCAGGAGCAGGGCGACCCAGGACCCGAGCACGAACACCGTGACCGTCCACTGCGTCCGGCTGGCGTGATCCCCGGTCCAGACGAGGAAGAGCGCCACGAGCACGGCCGGAATGCCGGACAGGACGGCGAGGAAAGGGATCGCCCTCTGGTAGGTGAGTCGCCTGCGGATCTGTCTCCTGACGCCGGCCGGTATCATGTGCGGCCTTCCTCGCAGGGATCAGGCGTGCAGGCCGTGCCGCTTCAGACGCCGGTAGAGCGCGCTGCGGCTCAGGCCCAGGTCGTCCGCCGCCCGACTGACGTTGCCCCGGTTTCGGGAAAGAGCCTTCCGGATGAGGATACGTTCCGCCTCTTCGAGCGGCACCGCCTCCAGCCTCAGCGACCCTTCGGTCGCCTGCCGGAGGCCCAGGTGCTCCACGTCGACAGCGTGATTCTCCGTGAGCAGGACGGCCCGTTCCACCGAGTGCCTGAGTTCCCGAACGTTGCCGGGCCACGGATGGCGGAGCAGGGCGTCCATGGCTGCGGCCGAGAAGGTCATGTCGGGTCGTCCGTACTTGCCTCCACTGATTCGGAGGAAGTGAGCGGCCAGGAGCGGAATGTCCTCCCTGCGCTCTCGCAGGGGCGGCAGCTGGATTTCGACCGTGTTGAGCCGGTAGT
Organism: Candidatus Benthicola sp.; assembly: GCF_058719085.1. NCBI lineage: Bacteria > Pseudomonadati > Gemmatimonadota > Gemmatimonadia > Candidatus Palauibacterales > Candidatus Palauibacteraceae > Candidatus Benthicola > Candidatus Benthicola sp. The sequence continues at coordinate 1,115 of NZ_JBZQEK010000043.1, read as the reverse complement.
AGAGGTCTTCTCGAAACGTGCCCTCCGCGACGGAACGCTCCAGGTTCGAGTTGGTGGCGGTGAGGATGCGGACGTCCACCTTGCGTGCCTTCGAGGAGCCGACCCGCTGGAACTCACCGGACTCGAGCACGCGGAGCAGCTTGGCCTGCTGGGTGAGCGGGACGTTTCCGATCTCATCCAGGAAGAGGGTCCCGTGTCCGGCCAGCTCGAAGTAGCCGACGCGATCGGTCTTGGCGTCCGTGAACGCTCCCTTCACGTGACCGAACATCTCGCTCTCGAACACGCCCTCCGACAGCCCTCCCGTGTTCACGGTCACCAGGGGCCGATCCGATCGATCGGACTTGAAATGGAGCCACCGGGCCACCACTTCCTTGCCCGTGCCGGGTTCGCCCGTGATAAGGACGTTCGCGTCCGAAGGGCCCACCCGTTCGATCAGTCGAAGAACCGGTTGCATGCTTCGGGAGTCCGCGATCAGCTCCGGCACGTCCGCGTCCCTCAGCATCTGGTTCTCGGCCTCGAGGAACTGCGCCCGTCGGACCGCCTTCACGAGCGTGAGCTGCGAACCGATCGTAGCCAGGAGACGATCGTTGTCCCACGGCTTCTCGATGTAGTCCCGTGCGCCGCGCCGCATCGCCTCGACGGCGCTCTCGATGCTTCCCCACGCCGTCATCACGATCACGGGCAGGGTGCTGTCCAGCACCTGGATGCGAGGCAGGAGATCGAGCCCTTCCTGGCCCGACGTCGTATCCCGCGTGTAGTTGAGGTCGAGGAGCAGGCAGTCGAACTCGTCGAGCTCGAGGAGCTCGAGCACTTCCGACGGCGAGGCTGCCGTGGCGACGTCGAATCCTTCCGCCTTCAGCAGAAGTCGCAGCGCCGCCAGAACATCCGCCTGGTCGTCCGCGACCAGGATGCTTCCTTGGTGTTCGCTCACGCTGTCCGCCTCACAGGCTCTCGATCGACTGCTCTTCCACGATGCGGCCGTCGAACAGGTGGATGGTCCGCTCGGCGTAGGCGGAGTACCGGGGGTCATGGGTGACCATGAGGATGGTCGAGCCCTCGGCGTGCAGGTCCTTCAACAGATCCATGACCGCCTCGCCGTTCGTGGAGTCGAGGTT
>NZ_JBZQEK010000042.1:0-2127 GCF_058719085.1 Candidatus Benthicola sp. | reverse complement strand
ATCCATGATGCCGAACCAGTCTCCGCTTGCGTCCTGGGCAACCAGGGAACCGGGCCGTCCGGCAAAGAGAGCGAGGCACACGAGTGCCGGGAGGGCGGTGCGCCGACGGCGCATCAGCCGATCGATCATGGGGCAGTCCTCACTGTTCGCGTCAGGGTGGCGCGAGGGGGTAGCGAGGTGTCGGCGGAATATAGACGGGGCTCGCACGAGCGGCGAACCGGTCCACCGGACGCACGGGAGGCGATGTCCGGTGCTTCGCCCGGCCTGCGCAAACCCGTACGAGAAGTTCAACGTGGACGAGCGGGCGGCACCAGCGCCCTGCCGAACCGGAGCGAACCGATGGGATTCGAACCGCAGCATGCCAGAAACTGCCCCGCCGTGTGGAGGGGCTTCCAGGTGACCCTGTTCGAGCGCATCCCCGAGGATGCACCGTGCACGTGTGGGGCTGAAGCGAAAGCGGCCGCCCGGGCGAACGACCTGGAAGAAGAGCGTCCAGCCCGGGCGGCATAGGCGGAATCCGGCGGCCTGCTTACTCCTCCGGCACCGGGAACCCGCGGTAGCGCATCAGTGCGTCCACCGTCGCGTCCCGACCCCGGAACTCCCGGTAGGCGTCCGCCGGGTCCATGGCGTTCCGGATCGAGTACAGGTACCCGACCATCCGCGCGGCGACGTCCGGATCGAAATACCCGCCCGGGGCTTCCGCGAACGCCTCCGCGGCGTCGGCCACCAGCACCTCCGCCCAGTCGTAGCTGTAGTAGCCGGCCGAATAGCCCTCGCCGGAGAACGCGTGCGTGAAGTGCGGGCTCCGGTGACGCATGACGATCTCGTCCGGCATGTCGAGCTCGGTCAGGGTCTCGCGCTCGAAAGCGTCGGGATCGAGGCCCGCCGGGTCGATCGTATGGTACATCATGTCCATGATCGCCGAGGCGGTGTATTCCGTAGTCTCGAAGCCCTGGTTGAACGTGCCGGCGCTCCGGATCTTCTGCACCAGCTCGCCGGGAATCGGCTCTCCGGACTCCACGTGCACGAGGTAGTTCTCGATCACCGGATCGGTGAGGAGCCACCGCTCCATGAGCTGTGACTGCAGTTCCGTGTAGTCGCGCACGCCGCCGTTCAGGGTCGGGTACGCCACGTTCGAGGACAGGTAGTGAAGCGCGTGGCCGAACTCGTGGAACAGCGTCTCGGCATCATCCCACGAGATCAGCTCGGGCTCGCCGGGCGCGCCCTTGATGAAGTTCGAGTTGTTGGAGCCGAGCGTCGTCTCGAGGCCGTCGTACGTCTGGTGGCTCCGGTAGGTGGTGGCCCAGGCACCGGACCGCTTCCCCTGTCGAGCGAACGGATCGAGGTACCAGAGGCCGACGTGCGCGCCCGACTCCCGGTCGGTGACCTCGTAGACGCTCACGTCCGGGTGCCAGACCGGTACGGAACCCTCGGGGACGGGCGCGAAGTCGAAGCCGAACAGCTGGCCGGCCACGAAGTGCATGGCATCGATCAGGTTGGCGAGCTGCAGGTACTGCTTCACCTCGTCCGAGTCCAGGTCGTACTTCGCCTGGCGCACCTTCTCGGCATAGTACCGGTAGTCCCACGGCTCGATGGTGATCCCCGCGCCTTCGGCATCGGCGATCGCCTGCATCTCCGCGACTTCTTCCTCGACCCGGGCGAGTGCCGCGGGCCAGATGGTGTACAGGAAGTCGAACACGTTGTCGGGGCTCTTCGCCATCCGGTTCTCGAGCCGCCACTCGGCGTAGTTGTCATAGCCGAGCAGCTGGACCCGCTCGTTCCGCAGCTTCAGGATCTCCGCGATGATGGCGTTGTTGTCGTGCTCGTCGCCGTTGTCGCCGCGGCTGTAGTAGGTGCGCCAGACCTGCTCGCGGAGATCGCGCTCGTCCGAGAAGGTGAGGAAGGGATCCATGGACGAGCGGGTGTTCGTCACGGCGTACTCGCCTTCGTGGCCCCGCTCCTCCGCCGCGGCGGCCGCGGCCGCGACGTACGCCGCGGGCAGTCCGCTGAGCTGATCCTCCGTGAGGTACGTGACGTACCCCTCTTCATCGGCCAGCACGTTGTCGCCGAACTCGGTATACAGCTCCGCCAGCCGCTGGTTGATCGCGGCGTACCGCTCCTTCGCTT
>NZ_JBZQEK010000041.1:0-6124 GCF_058719085.1 Candidatus Benthicola sp. | reverse complement strand
GGCCCCGGCCGCCCGGTACGAGTGTGGCCCGGGCCGCCCCTAGTCGACGACCGGGGTGCCGAACTCGACGAGCTGCTCCTCGACCTGCGAGCGATCTCCGGTGACCACCAAGAGCATGTCCTCCGGCCGAATGTATTCTCGCATGATGCGCTGCACCTCTTCGGGCGTCACCGCGTAGATCCGGTCCACGTAGGTCTCGAGCCAGTCGTCGGGAAGGCCGTGCAGACGCATGAACGCCAGCTGGCCCGCGATGCCGAAGCGGCTCGAGTTCTGGAGCACGAAGATCCCGGCCATGAAATTCTGGATCCCGGCCAGCTCCTCCTCCGGCGGAGGCTCGTCTTGCAGGCGTTCGATCTCGTAGAAGATCTCGTCCAGCGAGGCTCCGGTGACGTCCGTGCTGACGTCGGCCGTCTCCACCCAGTAGGCGTCGCGGTACCGGGTCGACACCTGGCTGAAGGGCGAGTAGGTGTAGCCCTTGTCCTCGCGGATGTTGCGGGTGATGCGCGAGGCGAACGACCCGCCGAGCAGCTGGTTGACGACCTGGAGGGCCACCCAGTCCTCGTCCGAAGGGTCGATCGTCGGGAGCCCCACGTAGATCGTGGACTGTGGAGCGCCGGGCCGGTCCACCACGTGCACGGCCCGACCGGTCACCGGCTCCGGCACGTTCACCGTCGGCGGCGGACCTTCCTGCCAGCTCCCGAACGCCTGCTCGATCGCGCTGCGCATCGAGCCCTCGTCGAACATCCCGGTCACGTAGATGTGCGAGCGTGCGGCCCCGAAGTTGGCCTCGTAGAAGCCGCGGACCTGCTCGAGCGTGTAGCCCCGTAGCATGTCCTCGGTGGGATAGGTGCGCCCGTACGGATGGTCCGGGTACATGACGGCGCGGAAGCGCTCCATCGTCTGCGCCTGCGCCCCCTGCTTCGAGATGCTCACCTGCCGGATCCGGTCCGCCTTCAGCCGCTCGAGCTCGGATTCCGGGAAGGCCGGGCTCAGGGCCACGTCGGCGATCAGCTCCACGAGCTCGGGGCCGTACTCGGCCAGCACCTGTCCGGTGACGCTGGACTGGTCGAGCCCCACGCCGATGTTCACCGATCCGCCCATGGCGGCCGCTTCGAGCGCGATGTCCTCGGCGCTTCGCGTGGCCGTGCCCTCCTTCATCAGGTCGCCCATCAGGTCGGCGAGCCATACCTCGTTCGCCGCCTCGTCGATGTTGCCGGTCCGGATGACCAGCTGCACCGCCACCTTGGGCATGTTGCCGTACGGCACCATGGTGACCCCGAGGCCGTTGGAGAGCGTGAACTCGACCGGCTCAGCGAGCTGGAAATCCTTCGGCTGCCCGCCCTCCGGCGGCATTTCCTGGGCGGAGGCGGTCCCGACTCGTGGCCCGAGTCCGCCTCCTGCGGCCAGCGCGAGCGCTGCCACGAACCCGGCGAGGCGTCTGGTGGTCTGTCTCATCGTACGCCTCCTCATCGCATGCCGGCGCCCGCGGAGCCGTCCGCGGCGCCGGGCTCGATCGTGAAGATCGACCGGTTGGTGGAGCGCAGGTACTCCCGCGCCGTCTGCTGAATCCGTTCCGGCGTCACGGCCTCGAACTCCGCCTCGATCCGGTTGATCCGGGCCGGGTCATCGTCGAAGAGGGCGAATGCGGCCAGAAGGTCCGCCCGCCCGAAGCCGAACGTGCTCTCGATCGAACCATACAGGCTGGACTTGGCCTTCGTGCGCGCCCGGTCCAGCGTCGCCTCATCGACCGGTTCGTCCACGATGCGGGCGATCACCTCATCGGCGGCGGCCAGGATGTCGTCCTCGCTCACGTCGGCGTCGTGGTACACGGACACCGTCCACAGGTTGGGCCCGGAGTAGTTGTACATGTTGCCGAGGTCGTTCATGCTGCCGCTCACGCCCGCCGTGAAGCCCTCCTCCTGCACGAGCCGCTGGTGCAGCCACGAGTCCTCGCCGCTCACCAGGATCTGGTGGATCAGGCCGAAGGCCCAGTACTCGGGCGTGTTCCGCTCCGGCGTGTGGTACGCGAACGCCAGCGCGGGGCGAGGGGCGAGCGGATCCACCCGGCTGGCCCGCTTCTCGGTTTCCTGCCTCGGCTCGCTGATGTCGAACTCGGGCACCTCCGGGCCGGCCGGGATGGGCCCGAAGTACTGATCGATCCACCCGCGGGCCTCGGCCGGGTCGAAATCGCCGACCACCACGAGGGCCGCGTTGTTCGGGGCGTAGAACGTGTCGAAGAACTCCTGCACGTCCTCCAGCGTGGCGGCCTCGAGGTCCGAGAGCTCGCCGTAGAAGTTGTGCGCGTTGAACCAGTTCTCGTTGGCCAGCTGGGGCATGTCGAGCCACGGGAACCCGCCGTACGGCTGGTTCAGCACGTTCACCTTCACCTCGTTCATCACCACGCCCTGCTGGTTCGTCAGGTTCTCCTGCGTGATGTCGAGCCCCTTCATCCGGTCGGCTTCGGCCCACAGCATCGTCTCGAGCTTGTGGGCCGGCACGATCTCGAAATAGTTGGTGAAGTCGAGCCGCGTGGAGCCGTTGAGGACGCCGCCCACGTTCTGGACGAGCGACACGAACTCCATCTTCCCCAGGTTCTCGGAGCCCTGGAACATCATGTGCTCGAACAGGTGCGCGAAGCCGGTGCGGTCCCTCGGCTCCAGCCGGAGGCCCACGTTGTAGTAGACCGCCACGGTGACGATCGGCGCGGTCTGATCGGGCGACAGGACCACCTTGAGTCCATTGTCGAGCTCGTAGTACTCGACCGGTACCGCGAACGTCGTGTCGAGCGCTACGGACGCGTCGTCCGCCGACTGGCAGGCGCCCAGGGCGAACGTGAGTCCCGCGAGCGCGAGACCTCTCCATCGGCTGCTATCCCGCATCGTGTGGCTCCTCCGGTGCAAGGATTCGGGAGCGGCGTGCAAAGCCGGAACCTACATACGTGTTACGGAACACCCAAACCCGACCTACCGCGTAGATCGGCGGCTCCCGGTTTCACCGGAACCGAACGCCCGCCGCCCCCCGCCCTACCAGCGGACCAGGGCGCCGCCCCAGGTGAAGCCGGAACCGAACGCCGTGAAGCCGACGAGGTCCCCGCGCTGGATCCGTCCCTCCGCCACGCACTCGTGCAGGGCAATCGGGATGCTGGCCGCCGTGGTGTTTCCGTACCGCATGATGTTGTTGTACATCTTCTCATCCGGCAGGCCGAGCCCCTTCGCGACCGCCTGAGCGATTCTCAGGTTGGCCTGGTGCGGGATCACCATGTCGAGGTCATCCAGCGCGTGCCCCGCCTGGTCCAGCACCTCGAGCAGAGCGGCGGGCATCTTCGTCACCGCGTGCTTGAAGACCTCACGTCCCTCCATCTTCGGCATGGTCAGACCCTCGTCGATCATCTCCTTCGTCACGAAGGGCTTTCGGACGCAGGCGGGAGCGGGGGCCCAGAGCTTCTCGGCGAACCGGCCATCGGCGTGGGTGGTCACGGCCAGGAGCCCCCGGTCCTCTTCCTCCGTCGGGCCGAGGATGGCGGCCGCGGCCCCATCGCCGAACAGCACCGCGGTGTCGCGTCCCTCCGTGGAGAGCACGATGCCCGAAGAGTGCACCTCGGTGCCGACGAGGAGGATGCGACGGTATCGGCCCGTCCGGATGAACGAGTCGGCGACCTCGAGGCCGTAGATGAAGCCCGTGCACTGGTTCCGGATGTCGAGGCAAGGGATGTCGGTGATTCCGAGCTTCCGCTGCAGGAAGACCGCGGTGCCCGGGAAGAAATGGTCGGGGCTCAGGGTGGCGAGAACGATGCAGTCCAGCTCCTCCGCCTCCATGCCGGCCGCCTCGAGCGCGCGTTCGGTCGCCACCCGCGCCATGTCCGAACCGCCTTCATCCTCCGCCGCCCACCGTCGCTCCTCGATACCGGACCGCTGTCGGATCCACTCGTCCGAAGTGTCCATGTAGGTCTCGAGCTCCCGGTTGGTGACGACGCGATCGGGAACGTACATGCCGGTGGAGATGAATTCAGTGCGGATCATGGCTGCCTCGGCCTCCGGGGGTTGGACGTGAAGACCCAATCTAGTCCCCCCCGAGTGCCGGACGCACGCCGGAGAGCGGAAGCGGCCGAGGCGGGCTCCCCAGAAGGGATGACGACGTCAGAAATCGCGGCGGGAGATCTTCAGGCGACGATCGCGCACACGACGAAGATCGCGGTGATCACCGTGATCCAGTACCACAACATGGAACGCCTCCACTGCCCGTACTACCTGCACGAAACCGAGTCACCGGGGGTGACGAAAAGTGGGGCCGGTACGACGGGGGGACGTCGCTTCGCAACATGCTACGATGGGCGGTGCGGCGCAACTTCGGATCGGACGCAACGGGGCCGCGGCGAGCGGGCCAGGGAACCGGTCAGGCGCCCGGTCCGGGCGGGCGGGAATCCAGCCACCTCCAGGTGACCGTCATCCCCAGGGCCACGACGAGAAACACCACCACGAACGCCAGGGCGATCGGAACGGACTCGAACCAGCGCTGGTAGGGGTACCGGCCCGTGATGAAGTCGGCGATGAGGGAAAGACCGAGCCATACCGGGAGCCCGAAGGCGGCGAGTAAAACCCAGAAGAGGCCGAGCTGAACCGGGTGCCATTCGCTGATCTTCATCTTCCAGTAATGCTACCGTGCCGCGCGGAAGGGAAGGTCGGCCCGCCGCTCGCCGGAGCGACGGGCTGACCGGGCGTACCGCCTCTGTTCAGGCGATCGGGTCCGCGCTGCGCCTCCGGAGCGCCGCCACTCCGAGGGGGAGGAGCAGGAGGGCGCCGCCGAAGCCCATGGCGGCCTCGCCCACGGTGATCGATCGAAAGGGCGAGCTTCCCTGCACTTCGGCCATGACCGCTGCCGTGCGCAGCATGGACTCGATGTCGGCGTCCGCGGCGAGGCGCGGCCAGTTGCCCTCGCTGGCCCTGGGCACCTTCACGAGCGAGACCTCGCGGTTGCCGGCCGCCAGGGCGGCCAGGATCGACACCTCGGCCCGGGTCACCCCGTCCGTGCCGTGAATCGCGAGCACCCAGTTGCCTTCCTCGGGAATGTCGCCCCACACGGCCCACGCACCGCTCTCACCCACCGGAGTGAACTTCAGCGGGATGGAGACCCTGGCTCCGTCCACCACTCCCTCGGCCGTGCCTTCCACCGGGAACTGTCCCTGGTGCTCGTGGTGATACATGTGAACCACGGCGAGTGCGCCACGGGTCTGCCGATCCAGCCGGTTGGGCGGATACTCCAGGCTGATCCAGGGCGGACCGGCGACGGCGATTCCGGTGGCGATCAGCAGCGGGACGGCGGCCAGGGCGGCCGGCCGCACGAGGGTCTTCAGCGTATTCCTCATCCTCTTCATCCTCCTCTTCGGGGGGCTGGCGTCGGTCCACGCATGGGTCCTCGCCGGCTGCTTCTCCGGATCGTGCCCTCGGCGGATTCGTCGCCTGTTTGCTTTGGCATTGTGATGCCTACGGACCGGGAAGTTGTTTGAATGGGACCTCGCCGGACGCACCGCTGCCGGCCGGCCAGTGCCGCACCCGCAGCCGAACTGTCACAAGGGGGATTGACGGATTTCGGGGTACGGGTGTCGTCGGCTCCGCGACCTCTCATGGTTCGGGTCTCGGGCAGGCCTCGCCCCGCGCCTATCCTCCGTCCGCGCTTCGTTGCGACCCCTTCGACCTCCGAACCCCCTGAAACACCCCTCGCGCGATCCTCAGAGGCCGAAAACGGGGGCTGTATATTGGGGATGTATGTTCGGTACATGTTCGGTTTTCACGGGAGGTCGCACTCGATGGTTCAATTCGCTTCGCCCTTCGTCCGGGAGTCCGTCGCCGCCTACACTGCTGCTCTCGATCCCGACCTCGAGCGTGTGGAGACCCTGGAGGAGGAGATCACGGTGCTCGCCGCCCACCTTCATGCGGGAGACCACCGCCTGCTGGCGCTCCTCGCCGAGTACGACCGACTCAGAGGATGGGAGCTGGCCGGCCACCGGACCTGCGCGCACTGGCTCTCTTTCGTCACGGGGATCGACCTCGGGGCCTGCCGCCAGCGGGTGCGGGCGGCCCGCGCGCTGGAGGACCTCCCCCTCACGAGCGAGTCCATGCAGCGGGGC
>NZ_JBZQEK010000040.1:0-5891 GCF_058719085.1 Candidatus Benthicola sp. | reverse complement strand
GACTCGGGTTTCCAGAGATTCCTCCGTCCGCCGTCGTCCCCTCCGATGACGTCGTGATCGTGGGCGATACCGCTACGCAGAGGCAGCCTCCCGTCCCGGTGACGGCCAACATTCAGGTCTCGCTGGGCGACGACGTCACGTTCAACGGCTTCGGCTTTGCGGCCGGCCTCAGGGGAGGTCTTCGGATCACGCAGGATGCGGGCGAGGAACCCGTCGGCCGCGGCGAGATCCAGTTCGTGAACGGGACCTACCGGTCGTTTGGACAGGAGCTGCGGATCGACCCGGGCGCGCTCCGGTTCAACGGTCCGATCGACAATCCTGCCGTCGACGCACGCGCCTACGTGCGGGCCTCCGACGGCACCGAGGCCGGTCTGCGGATCGGCGGCACCGTCCAGAACCTGGCCGTCTCCACGTATTCGGTGCCCCCGAAGACGGAAAGCGACATCATGTCCTACATCCTGTTCGGACGACCGATGAGCGAGACGTCGGGTGCGCAGAGCAGCCAGGCCGCCAACACCGCCGCCGTTCTGGGGGCGAACATGCTGGCCATGAGCCTCGCTCCGAGCCTCGGCCTGGACGAGGCCCGAATCGACACCGGATCGAGTCAGAACGAGGCACAGCTCGTGGTTGGAAAGTACCTCTCACCCAAGCTCTACGTGGGGTATGGAGTCGGGCTGTACGAGCCGATCAGCACCTTCAGGCTCCGCTACATCCTGACCTCGCGCTGGTCGATCGAGGCGATCACCGGCGATCAGCAGAGCACCGACCTGCTGTGGCGCATCGAGGCCGGCGGACCGAAACCGCCGGAGGATACGGCGGGGGCGGACGCCGAAGCGCCCCCGCCGCCGGCAGAGAGCCGCTGAAGCGCGGTCCTTCCGGTCGGTCTGCCTTCCCCGATCGATCGCATCCGGGGTCTCAGCCGACTCCGATGAGAAGCGCGAGAGACCAGGCCCGGTTGTTGATCTTGAGGTTCTCCGCATCGGCCACGTCGGTGAGACCATAGATGTAGGAGAAATCGAGGCCGAAGAAGAGAATCTGCACGCCGAGCCCGCCCTTCAGCCCGAAATCCAGGGTGCTCGTGTCGTCGCACAGTCCCGGCGTGACCAGAGCGGCCCCGGTCGGATCCTCCGTGTCACAGCCGACCTCGAAACCCAGGTCGATGCCGCCATACAGCCGCGGACCGAGCACCCGCTCCAGGATCGGAAGTCGCGCCACGCCCATCACCGGCACCTCGATGTACGAGAGGCGGACCCGTTCCGCCGTCGAGACGACATCGAAGCCCTTCTGAGCGTAGTAGCCGCCCACGATGATCCCGAACACACCTCCGGTCGCGTAGGAAACGCCGGCCTGGAAGCCCGTCCGGTAGTCGGTGGCGACGTCGCTTCCGGAGAGCTCCACCGAGGCGTCCGAGTAGATGCCGCCGACCGTGATGCCGACCTGGCCCCGAGCGGGCATCACCGTGAGAGGGACCAGCAGTGCAGCGACGATCGCGGTGCGTGCTCGCATGACGTGGCTCCTGTTCGTGGGTGTCGTGCGCGGCAGGATCGGGCACACGCCCTGCCTTCCCGCGAAAGATACCGCTTCCCGCGGTGCGCGAAACCCGCGGGGCCGAGAGCTGCGGGACAACCGAGGCACGGCGGCCCGGATTGCCCGATACGTCCGGTTTCGCTATACTCTGGGGCTCTCGATTTCGGGCCGGCCCGGGCGGGTCGGTGCCGGCAGACGCGAACCGAGTCACGGCGTCGCGTCTTTTGTGTTGAATGGACCCCGATCGGCCGCGGTCGTGCCGAGCGGGGGTGGGGATCGGGACGGGATGTTCGAGCAGCTCGGCGATCGTCTGGATGGCGTGTTCCGCCGCCTCAAGGGGCGCGGCGTGATCACGGAGCCCATGCTTCGCGAGGGGCTGCGGGAAGTGCGGCGGGCGCTGCTGGAGGCGGACGTGAACTACCACGTCGCCCGCGACTTCCTGAAGCGCGTCGAGGAGCGCGCGATCGGCGAGAAGGTCCTGGACTCGGTCCGCCCGGCGGACCAGGTCGTCAAGATCGTGCACGACGAACTGGTCGAGGTGCTCGGGGGCGCGGGAGCGGCCTCGGGGCTCGAGGAGCCGGCCATTCCGCCCGCCGTGCTGATGCTGGTCGGTCTGCAGGGATCGGGAAAGACGACGACTGCAGGCAAGCTCGCGCGTCGGTTCGAGCGGCTCGGGCGTCGCCCGACGCTGGTGGCCTGCGACCCGTATCGGCCCGCGGCCGGCGAGCAGCTGGTGACCCTGGCCGGGTCGATCGGAGTGCCCGTGGTTCACGAGCCCGACGAGAAGGACGTCGTCGCTCTGGCCTCGGGAGCGCTGGACGAGGCGCGACGGGCCGGAGCCACGCACGTGATCATCGACACGGCCGGTCGCCTGCAGGCGGACGCCGAGCTGATGGATGAGCTGGTACGGCTCAAGGCCGCGATCGAGCCGAGCGAGGTGTTGCTGGTCGCGGACGGGATGACCGGCCAGGAGGCGGTGCGGATCGCCGAGGGGTTCCACGAGACCGTGGGCATCACGGGCGTGGTGCTCACGAAGATGGATGGCGATGCCCGCGGCGGCGCCGCCCTGTCGATTCACGGCGTGCTCGGCGTTCCGGTGAAGTTCGTGGGCGTCGGCGAGCGGCTCGAGGACCTGACGGCCTTCGAGCCGGAGCGAATGGCCGGCCGCATCCTGCAGATGGGCGACATCGTCGGCCTGGTGGAGAAGGCGCAGCAGACGTTCGATCTCGAGGCCGGAAAGCAGCTCGAGGAGAAGGTGCTGGGCGGCGGTCAGTTCGACCTGGAGGACTTCCTCCAGGCGACGAAGCAGATACAGAAGATGGGCCCGATCGAGGGCCTGCTGAAGATGATACCGGGCGTGAAGCCGAAGATGCTGGAGGGAGTCGACCTCGACCCCCGCCGCATCAAGCACATGGAGGCGATCATCCTCTCCATGACGCCCGACGAGAGGCGCAAGCCGGAGATCATGAACGGCTCGCGGAGAGCACGCGTGGCCCGTGGATCGGGCCGGCCGGTGCACGAAGTGAACCGGCTGCTGAAGCAGTTCAGGGAAATGCGTAAGATGATGAAGCAGATGGGCAAGCTGGCGCCTCGCCTCGCGGCGGGCGGCAAACTCGGCTCACTGCTTCCATGAAGGGCGTGCGGCTTCCTTCGGGGCCGCCGTCCACGACTGACAGGACGTAACCAGAGGAACGGGATCAGTGGCGACAACCATTCGACTGCAGCGCACGGGCCGGAAGAAGCAGGCATCGTTCCGTATCGTCGTGACCGACGTGAACGAGCAGCGAGACGGTCCGGCGATCGAGACCCTCGGGATCTACAACCCCCGCACGCAGCCGTCCGTCGTGCGCCTGGACGCCGCGGCGTCCCTGAACTGGCTCCACGAAGGAGCTCAGCCGACGAACACGGTGATCTCGCTGTTCCGGAAGACCGGCGTGTGGCAGAAATTCCAGGCCGGTGTGACGGCCGACGATCTCGAAGAGGCCGTCGTCACCCTCGGGCCGCCGCCAGGCGAGCAGAAGACCTCCAGCCGGGCGATGGTAGCTGCGGAAGCTCAGAAGCGGCGCGCCGTGGAGATCGCCGCCGAGAAGCAGGCCGCCGAGGAAGCAGCGAAGCAGGCCGCGAAGGAAGCGGAGGCGGCGGCGAAGGCAGCCGCTGAAGCCGAGGCTGCGGAGGCGGCGGAAGAGGCGACTGCGGAGGCCGAAGCGGCCGAGGAAGCGGTCGAGGCAGCGGTAGAGGTGGAGGAGGCGGTGGAAGAGGCCGAAGAGGCGGCGGAAGAGGTCGAAGAGGCGGCCGAAGAGGTGGAGGAGACGGCCGAGGTGGCGGAGGAGGCGGCGGAGGTCGTCGCCGAGGCCGAGGAGGCCGTCGCCGAGGAAGTCGAGGAAGCCGCTGCCGAGGAGGCCGTCGAGGCCGAAGAGGCGGAAGAAGCGGCCGCCGGGGACGAGGAAGAGAAGAAGGACTGACACGAGGCCGGGTGCCTCCGGGCGCCGGGCCCCCGGTAGCCGATGGTCGAGCTCACGGTGGGGAAGGTCAGGAGAGCGCACGGCCTCGGCGGCGAGGTCCTCGTCGAGCTGTCGACCGGCGATCCGGACGATGTGTTCACGAAGGGCCGCGTGTTTCGGGTTACGGGCGGTTCTGAAGGCGGGCCCGTTCGCCTCACGCTCGAGGGCGCCCGGCGACACAAGGGGGGGCTCCTCCTCCAGTTTCGCGAAGTGGACGACCGCGAGAAGGCCGATCGACTCAGGGGCGCGGAGCTTCGTCTCCCCGCCGATGAGCTCAGGGCTCTCGACGAAGGCGAGTACTTCGTCCACGAGCTCATGGGATACTCGGTCGAACGGAAGGACGGCGAGGCGATCGGCGAGGTGGTCACCTCGTATGAGACGGGGGCGCAGCTGCTGCTCGGCGTCGCGGCCGGCGGCCGCGAGCTCTTGATCCCGTTCGGCAGGCAGGTGGTGACGGAAGTGGACCGTGGAGGGCGCCGGATCGTGATCGATCCGCCGCCGGGGCTCCTGGAGGACTGACGCCGTGCGAGTCAACGTCGTCACGATCTTTCCGGAGTTCTTCGCGGTACCGCTCGGGACGAGCATTCCCGGGCGGGCGGCGGCAGCCGGACTGGCGGAGTACCGGATCGTGGATCTGCGGGACTTCACTCACGACCGGCACCGCACGGTGGATGACGAGCCGTACGGGGGCGGGGCGGGCATGGTCATGAAGCCCGAGCCGTTCTACGAGGCGCTGGATGCACTGGAGCCATCGGGGCCGGTGGTCCTGCTCAGCCCGCGTGGTCGGACGTTCGACCACGACACGGCGGTGCGCTACGCGATGGAGACGGAGCTGACGCTGCTGTGTGGCCATTACAAGGGCGTGGACGAGCGCGTGGCCGAGGGCCTGGCCACGGAGGAACTGTCGGTCGGGGACTACGTTCTGTCCGGTGGAGAGCCCGCGGCGCTGGTGGTGATCGATGCCGTGGTGAGGCTGCTGCCCGGGGCGATCAGCGACCACGAGTCCGCGAGCGAGGACTCGTTCTACGACGGAATGCTCGCGCCGCCGGTATATACGCGGCCGGCCGAGTACAGGGGACGGGAAGTCCCCGACGTGCTGCGATCGGGCGATCATGCCCGGATCGAGGCGTGGCGCCGCCGCGAATCGGAGCGCCTGACGAAGGAGAGACGGCCGGAGCTCTGGGAGCACGAGAAGGGTTGATACCCGGATCCGGTGCTGGCTGGGAAACAGGGTAGCAAGGAATTAGATTCGGTCGCGCAGGCGACCCCGGAAGGAGCGGAAACGTGGATCCGAGAATCGCGGAAATCGAAAAGACCCAGCTGCGGGCCGACGTGCCCGCTTTCGCGCCGGGCGACACCGTGAGGGTGCGCGTGCGGGTCAGCGAGGGCGCCAAGGAGAGGATCCAGGCGTTCGAGGGAATCTGCATCGCTCGCAAGGGGGCCGGCCTCAGCGAGACCTTCATCGTGCGCAAGATCTCGGGAGGCGTCGGCGTGGAGAGGATCTTCCCGGTCCACTCCCCGACGATCGCGGGCATCGAGGTCGTTCGCCGCGGACACGTCCGGCGCGCGAAGCTCTACTATCTCCGGGCTCGTCGCGGCAAGCGCGCACGGGTTCGCGAGCGCCGGTGGTGGGAGGGTGGTACGTCCCCCGAGGCCGAAGCCGCCGCAGCCGCGGCCGTGGCGGAGGCTGCCGCGCAGCTGGCCGAGGAAGAGGACGTTCTCGAGGTCGACGCCGACGCGGAACTCGACACGGCTACGGATGTCGATGTCGCGCCGGAAGCGGCGGCCGAAGACGTCACCACGGAGGAAGAGCTCGTGGAGGTGTCGGCTGACGAAGACGCCGGAGCGGACGAGGAGACCGAG
>NZ_JBZQEK010000039.1:0-29662 GCF_058719085.1 Candidatus Benthicola sp. | reverse complement strand
GCGAATCTCCGTCCGCAGCGAGGCACGGACCGCATAGATCCCAGGCGCGGGCAACAGCTTGCCGCCTCCCGGCGCCGCGATGTTCGCGGTCGGGAAACCGAGATGCCGGCCGCGTCCGAGACCCGCGACCACGGGCCCGCGAAAGGAATACGGTCGGCCGAGCTCTACGGCGGCCTCCTCCACCTCTCCCGCGGCCACGTGAGCCCGGATGCGGGTCGAGGACACCGGTGCCGATCCGGAGGCCACGGCAGGCACCACGTCCACGGCGAACCCGTGGCGGCGTCCGAGCTCGCGCAGCAACTCGATGTCCCCTTCCCGGTCGCGTCCGAAGCCGTGGTCATATCCGATGACGAGTTCCGCGACGCGAAATCGGCTCCGGAGGACCCGATCGACGAATTCCTCCGGCTCGTACCTCGAGAGCGAGCGCGTGAACGGGATGAAGGCGACGTAGTCCAGACCGGACTGCGAGAGGATCTCCTTCTTCTCATCCGGCGTGGTCAGGAGTCCCGGAGCGTCTTCGGGACGTACGACCGTCAAGGGATGCCGATCGAACGTCACCAGCACGCTGCTCAGGGCGCGGTCCGCGGCACGACGGTTGATCTCTTCGAGCACGGCCATGTGGCCGCGATGGACTCCGTCGAAGCTGCCGACCGTCACCACGGTCCCCTGCACATCGGGGGGAAGGCCGCTGATTCCCTCGAGAACCCGGTCCTCAGTCATGCGGAAACACCTTTTCCGGTCTGAGCATGTTCGACTCCCGTCTCCCGATCGCGAGCAGGCGCTCACCGTCGAGCAACGCCACCGGGACGTCTGAGCCCTCGTTCCCTTCCGCCGGAATGGGCCGGCCGCTCCGAATCGCCTCGACCTCGGCCGCGTCGAGATGCTTGCGGGGCAGCCATGCCGTGGCCTCGGCCGCTGCCAACCGGCTGGTCGCCGGCAGCTCCGCGCTCTCCAGCTGTGCAAGAGAGGCCGCATCCGCGACCGAGAACGGGCCGATGGCCTCCCTGCGAAGGGTCTTCAGGTGCGCCCCGCACCCGAGCGAGCGGCCCAGATCTCGAGCGAGGGACCGGACGTAGGTGCCGGTCGACACGCTCACACGGAAGTCGAGCTCCGGCAGCCGCAGATCGGTGATGTCGAAGGAATGCACCTCCACCTTTCGGGGCTCCAGAACCGGCGTTTCACCTCGCCTGGCCGCCTCGTAGGATCGCCTTCCACCCGACTTCACGGCCGAGAAGGCGGGAGGCACCTGACGGAGACTGCCGACGAGTCCCGCAGCGGCCCGCTCGATCTCCGGCGGGTGCAGCGAACGCCAGGCATCCGACCGCCGTGTGACCTCACCGGTAGGGTCTTCGGTGTCGGTCTCGAGCCCCAGCAGAGCCGTGGCCACGTACGTCTTGGCGAGACGGTGGAAGTACTCGACGAGACGGGTCGCCCTGCCCATGCACAGGATCAGAAGCCCGGTCGCGAAGGGGTCCAGCGTACCGGTATGACCGATTCGCCTGAGGCCGAGGGCGCGTCGGGCGATCTGAACCACGTCGTGGGACGTCGGTCCTTCCGGCTTGTCGATCAGCAGGATGTCCGGCGATTCAATCTTCGCCATCCTCGCGCTCACCGAAGGCTTCGTCGAGAAGGGTCTCGATCCTCTGGAGGTGCTCGAGACCCCGGTCCGCGTGAAACCGGAAATCCGGAATGCGGCGCAGATGGAGCTCACGCCCGAGCCGGCGACGCATGAAACCCTCCGCGCTCTCGAGTCCCGCGATCGCGTCTTCGATCGACTCCTCGGGCGTGAGCGTCCGCACGTACACGTCGGCATAGGCGAGATCCTGCGTGGCCTCGACTCGCGTGACCGTGACCCCGCGAACCCGCGGATCTTTGATCTCGCCCAGCAGAAGCCCCGAGATCTCCTCTCGCAGCAGTTGATTAAGCCTGGTCGTTCGTCGATTCGGTGACATGCGACTCGGTTCTGGAATGGATCGAAGCCGGGTTCAGAACAGCTCCGACTCGGAATCAATCAGGTAGATCCTGGGATCCGAGGCGATCAGGTCGTCCGCTCGGTCGAGGATGCGACGTCCTACGGTCGCGTCCGACGAGACGAACGCGATGCTGATCTCCGCCTTCTGCGTATCCCCCTGGAACTCCGTCTCGGCGGCCGACACCTTCAAGCGGGAGCGCACGCGATCCCGGAGGCCGATGACGACGCGCCTCTTGTCCTTCAAGGAGCGGCAATCCGGGATCCGGAACACCCACCGGCCCCGGCCGTACACGGCGGACACGAGGTCTACGTCAGGCCGACTGGCCACTCTCGGCCAGGGTCCGGGCGACTTCCTCCACCCGGAAGCACTCGATCACGTCCCCGACTTTGACGTCGTTGAATCCTTCGATCGAGATGCCGCACTCGTATCCGTCCCGCACCTCCCGGACGTCCTCCTTGAAGCGCCTGAGGCTCGCGATGTTCCCCTCGTAGATCTGCACGTAGTCGCGCAGAAGTCGGACCCTCTGATTCCGCTGGATGGATCCCGAAACGACGTAACAGCCGGCCACGGTCCCGGCGCGCGGGACCTTGAAGGTCTCCCGCACCTCGGCGCTCCCCACGAGCACTTCCCGTTCCTCCGGGCGGAGCAGACCCTCGAGCGCCAGCTTCACGTCTTCGACGGCCTCGTAGATCACGCTGTACAGTCGAATCTCCACGCTCTCACGTTCCGCCACCTCGCGCGCCTTGGTATCCGGACGCACATGAAAACCGATGACCGTCGCCTGCGTGGTCGTGGCCAGGAGGATATCCGACTCGTTGATCGCACCCACACCCCGGTGCACCACGTCCACGGCGACTTCCTCCGTTCCCAGGCGCTCCAGCGAATCCGAGAGCGCCTGCAACGAACCGTCGGTGTCTCCCTTGATGATCAGGTTGAGCGTCGCCTGCCCCTCCTCCTGAACGGCGGAGAAGATGTCCTCGAGGCGTGTGCCCTTCTGACGCCGTCGAATGTCCTTTTCCCGCTCCAGCTGCTGCCGGCGCGAGACGATCTCACGGACCCGCGCCGCTTCCATCTCGACCAGTCGGTCTCCTGCCTGCGGAACCCCTTCGAGCCCGAGGACGCGAACGGGGATGGACGGACCGGCCCGGTCTACGGTGTTGCCACGCTCATCGAGGAGAGCGCGGACGCGCCCGCCCTGCAGACCGCAGATGAAATCGTCGCCTACGTTGAGCTCGCCGCTCTGCACGAGCACCGTGGCCACGGGGCCCATTCCCCGGTCGAGCTCGGCCTCCACGACGGTCCCGCGGGCCATACCCGTCGGAACGGCCTTGAGGTCGAGAATCTCCGCCTGCAGCAGCACCTTCTCGAGCAGATCATCGATTCCATCGCCCGTCTTGGCGGACACTTCGGCGGAAAGGACATCCCCGCCGAACTCCTCGAGGATGACCTCGTGGGACAGAAGATCCTGCTTGACCTTCCCCACGTTCGCCGTCGGGAGATCGATCTTGTTGATCGCCACGATCATCGGCACGCCCGCGTTCCGTGCGTGACTGATCGCCTCGATCGTCTGTGGCATCACGGCGTCATCCGCCGCCACCACGAGGATGACGAGGTCCGTGACCTCGGCACCACGGGCCCGCATGGCGGTGAACGCCTCGTGGCCCGGCGTGTCGAGGAAGGTCAGGGCCTTCCTGTCCTCCGTGACGACGTGATACGCGCCGATGTGCTGGGTGATGCCACCGGCCTCGCCCGCGATGACGTTCGTCTCGCGAATGTGGTCGAGGAGCGAGGTCTTTCCGTGATCCACGTGGCCCATCACCGTCACCACCGGGGCACGCGGCGCCAGCTCACCCTCGTCTTCCGCTTCCTGCTGCAACTCCACCAGGTCCGCCTCGTACGCCTCTTCCCGCGCGGCCTGGTACCCGAACTCCTCGCAGATGAGCTCGATCTGGTCGAAGTCGAGTCGCTGGTTGATCGTGACCATCAAACCGAGGTTCTTGAACGCCGACGTGATGATCTCCTGCGGCGACGCAGAGATCAGATCCGCCAGCTCCGCAACGGTTAGAAACTCGTTTACCCGTACGAGTGTAACCTCCGCTGCCTCCTTGGCTTCTCTCTCTTCTCGCTCGACCTCCTGCTGCGACGGCCCGGAGTCTCTTCGACGCCGACGCTGAGAGCCTCCCTCCATGGCCGCGAGCGTCTTCTTCACGCTCTCCTGGACCGCGTCCTGGTCGACGCGACGACGACGCTTGCGGTCCCGCTTGCCCCGCTTGCGTCCGTCGGTCGTATAACCTTCGGCCTGAATGCGTACGGTGCCCCCGGGGGCCGCAGAGGCCGCGGGTGCCGCCGGCTTCGCCGCCGCCGGGGGAAGTCCGCGGCGCACGGGCTTGGGCTTCACCGTCCGCTTCCGGCGGGTCGGGCGGGCCTCTTCCTCGGGCTCCGACTCCTGCTCCTCGTCGGACGCCTCCGGGGGCTCCTCCGCCTCTCCGGCCGCTTCTTCCGCGGCATCGTCCGTCGGCTCGGATGCCGCCACCTCGACCGATTCCTCGATCTCCTCGGCATCCTCCAGCTCCGCCACTTCGGCCGGCCCCTCGGACTCGAGCGCCTCGATGTCCTCATCCTCGGCCCGCTCGGCAGCGGGCGCTTCTGCGTCCTCCGCGGCGGTCGGCGCCATCTCATCCGCTTCGGCCACCACTTCGGCCGGAGCCTCCTCGCCTTCTTCTGGAGCCTCCGCGGTCTCGACTTCCGTGACCTCCGGCGCCTTCCGGCGACGACGCCGCCGGGTGCTCACCGGCTCGTCCGGGGCGGTGTGCGCACCGGTGCGCCGCTCGCGCTCCAGCCTCGCGTGCAACCTCGCGATCTGATCCTCGGTCACGCTCGACATGTGGCTCCGCACGCGCACGTCCATCTCGTGCAGCATGTGGATGAGCTGCTTGCTGTCTACACCGAGATCTTCGGCCACCTCATAGACGCGGTATGTCGCCAACGCCTGCCCTCCTTGGTATTCCGTCCTGCGTACTCTCTACCCTCAGATGTCCGGCTGCCTCTGCCAGCCGATCCGACTTCCGACCAACGGCTTCCGTCAGACACCACCCGCCGCTTCGACGATACGGGCACCGAGCCCGCGATCCCGGACTCCGACCACGATGGCGTTTCCGCGGCCGACGGCCCGGCTGATCGACTCGCGCCTCCCCAGCCACACCACCTCGACGCCCTCCTCACGCACGACGGAATCGAGCCTGCGCCGTGCGTTCTCCGTGGCGTCTTCCGCTATGATCACCGCCGACAGCTCGCCCCGCGAGGCGGCTTCCCTGACCGCCTGCGTCCCGATCACCAGCTGTCCCGCCCTGCGGGCCAGGCCGAGGAGCTGCAAGACCCGCCGGTCCCGACCGTCCACCCCGACTGCGCCTTCCATGCTGCTGGGACTCACCTGTCCTCTTCGGCCGGCTCCTCGCTGTCGTCTCCGGCCGGGGTCTCCGAAGCCACGGCGACGGGCTCGCCTTCCGCTGCTTCGTCGGCCTCCGCGACCGTCTCGTCGCTCGGCTCGTCGACCACCGCCTCCCCGTCCGGCTCTTCCGACGCCCCGACCGCCTCTTCCCCATCTCCGGCCTCCTGGCCGGGATCCTCGGATCCTTCGGGGGAGGCCGGCGCGGGCCTGGCCTCGGGAAGTTCCTCCTCCACGGTCAGCTCATCGATCAGCGCGAGCAGCACCGCCGCATCCTCGTCTCCGATTCCCGGCACCCGCAGGAAATCCTCCCGGTCCATGTCGAGCACGTCGAAGAACGTGTTGATGCTGGCAGCCTGCAGAGCGGCCAGCGTGGCGGGCTGGATGTCCTCCAGCTCCGACAGCGGGAAGTCGGACACCTCGTACTCGTCCGTCCCCCCGAACAGGCTCGACTCCGCCCCCCTCGCCAGCCAGTCGCGGCTGGAATAGAGGTCGATCTGCCAACCAATGAGCTGCGATGCGAGACGCACGTTCTGCCCGTTTCTTCCGATGGCGAGAGAGAGCTGATCTTCATCGACGATCGCCGTGACCACGTGTCGCTCGGAATCCGAGATCACCTTCGACACCTTCGCCGGAGCCAGGGCCCGCCGGGCGAAGATCTCCGGGTCCGGGTGCCATGGCACGATATCGATCCTCTCTCCCGACAGCTCGGACACCACGGCCTGAACACGAGACCCCTTGAGCCCCACGCACGCCCCTACCGGATCGACCGAGTCGTCCCGGGAGGAGACGGCCACCTTGGTCCGCCCACCTGCCTCTCGAACGATCTCCTTGATCTCCACGATCCCCTGATAGATCTCGGGGACCTCGATCGCGAACAGGGCCTTCACGAAGAGGGGGTCGGCGCGCGACAGGATCAGCCTCGGGCCCCGGGGCGTCTCTTCCAGCTTCGCCAAAACGGCCCGGATCGTCTCTCCCTGCCTGAAGCGCTCTCTCGGGTTCTGCTCGCGCCACGGGATGACCGCCTCCGCCTCCCGGACGCGGTTCAGCATGACCACGATCTTGCCGCGTTCGATGGCCTGCACTTCGCCCGACACGAGATCCCCGACCATGCCGCTGAACTCCTCGCGGATCCGATCGCGCTCGCCTTCACGCACCCTCTGGATGATCCGCTGCTTCGCGGCCATCACCGCGTTGCGACCGAAATCCGTAAACTCGACCGGAATCTCGAGCAGGTCTCCCACCTGGAAGTCCGGGTCGTCCCACCGGGCTTCCTCCAGCGAGATCTGACGTGCCGGCTCCTCGACCGTCTCCACGACCTCCTTGAGGACGACGATCTTGATGTCGCCCTCCGGGAGGATCTCGATCTCGGCCTCCACCGGGCCTCCGAAGCGGCGTGCGAGGGCCGCGTGGATGCCGTCCCTGATCAGGTCATGCAACTCGCTGTCGGACAGCGACTTGTTCGCTGTCATCACCCGAAACGCCTCAACGACCGGAATCTGATCGCTCATGTGCCGTCTCTATCCTCCTGCGCCTTCTTTGACTGACCGGCGAACTCGTATACCAGCGTCGCCTTCGCAATGTCCGCGAGGGGCGCCCGGACCGGCTCGCCCTCCACTTCGAGCACCACGACCTCGCGGCCGGTCTCGCCCTCCACGCCTACGACCGTGCCCGTGACCTGCCGACTCCCTTCCAGCAGGGGCTTGAAACCCCGCAACCGTACCTTCTCGCCCGCGAACCGGACGAAGTCTCGAGCCCGGGTCAGGGGACGCTCGACTCCGGGCGACGAGACCTCCAACACCCAGTCGCCCTCCCCCGACTCCTTCGTCTCGAGGAACCGACGGACCTCGCGGCTGACCGCCGCGCAATCGTCCACCGTCACCGTCGAGTGACCGGGTCGTCCTTCGGGCCGGTCCACCCTCAGACGAAGGAGGGGGCGCCTGCGCCCCCCGCCTCGTTCCATCGAGACCAGCTCGAATCCGATGCCGGCCAGAAGCTCTTCCAGCTCAGCCTCGAGACTCCGCGCCATGAGGTCCTACCACCTTCTTCCTCCGCGCCCGGCGTCCGCGGGCGACCCCCAACAAAAAAGTGGGGCCTAAAGGGTTCCCCACTTCAACGTCCTTACGGTCTCTGCCGGCTGGCCAGCGCCGGCGGCCGTCTTCTTTCCTGCGCCGACAACTTAAGGGCGCGCGCTCAGGCGCGCAATTCCCGCCCTGAACGCATGATTTCCTGCTCTCGGCCCGGCTCGATACCCACGAATGCGGCCATCCTGCCCGCCTCCGAGCCGCTCGCCCGATGCGAGTGCAGGCGCACCGGTCCACACCGGGTGCACCACTCCGATCGGGTGATCGAATCCGGCCGAACACCGGCGTCCGTGGCCTGCCTGGCCAGCTCCGAGCGGAGATCGAGGAGCGCCGGACCGACCGAGGATCGTCCGAAGGCCTCCAGGACCTCGGCTCCGACCTCGTAGCAGGCTCCACAGATCGAGGGCCCGAGGTGAATTCGAATCGAGTTCAGAGGGACGCCGAAAAAGCGGCGGAGCTCGGTCAGCCCCCGCGGGAGAATGCCGGCGGCCGCACCGCGCCACCCGGCATGCAGCATGGCCACGCATCGAAGCTCGGTGTCCGCGAGGTAGACGGGAACGCAGTCCGCTGCGGTGACGGCCAGGAGCACGTCGGCCTCGCCGGTGACCAGCCCGTCGACCCCATCCACAACGAGCAGGCGCTTCGGTGGCACCGACTCCACGCGGTGAATGGTGGTGCCGTGTACCTGCCGGCCCACGGCCGCGCGGTTCATCCCGGCAGCGCGCGCCAGCCGCAGGTACCGTCCTTCCAGGGTCTTCGGGTCTCCTCCCGAGATCAGGCCATAGTCGAAGTCCGTACCGGCGCGTCCGCTCGCCGGAACGACCGTCACTCCTGCCACCAGCCCCGGATATCCCGCAGTCCATTCAGAGAGAGGATGGAAGGGTCGGCCGGCGGAATCCACCCGGCCCGTCAATCGTCCTCCATCCGCTCGATCCGCGCCCCCAGTCCCCTCAGTCTCTCGTCGATCCTCTCGTATCCGCGCTCGATCTGGCCGATGTTGTGAATCCGACTCACGCCGTCGGCCGCCAGCGCCGCGATCAGGAGGGCCATCCCCGCCCGGATGTCGGGACTCTCCACCGTGGATCCCCGGAGATGCGACGGACCGACGACGACCGCCCGGTGCGGATCGCACAGGATGATGCGCCCACCCATCGCGATCACCTTGTCGGCGAAGTACATGCGGGACTCGAACATCTTCTCGTGGATCAGCACCGTTCCCCGGCAGCGCGTTGCCACCACGAGCGCGATCGACATCAGGTCCGCCGGAAACGCGGGCCACGGCCCGTCGCCAAGGCTGGGGACCTGGTCACCGAGATCCGGTTCGACCTCGAGAGCCTGCTCCGCCGGTACCACGAGTTCCGATCCTTTCAGATCCCATCGAACACCCAGTCGCTCGAACCCGATTCGAAGCGGGTGCATGTCCGCCGCCACCACATCCTCGATCACGAGCTCGGACCCCGTGACCGCCGCCAGCCCGATGATGCTGCCGATCTCGATGTGATCGGCTCCGATGACGTGCCGGGTTCCCGAGAGCGCCTCGACTCCGTGGACCACCACGTCGTGCGTGCCCGCCCCCTCGATCTGCGCGCCCATCGAAGTCAGGAAGGCGCAGAGATCCTGCACGTGGGGCTCGGCTGCGGCGTTGCGAAGCCGCGTGGTGCCCTCGGCGGTGACGGCGGCGAGAAGCGCATTCTCGGTCGCGGTCACGGACGGTTCATCGAGAAAGATGTCGGCCCCCTGCAGCCGCCGGCAGCGCAGTTCGTACTGAGCGCCGATCTCGACCTCCGCCCCCAGGCGCCCGAGGGCCAGGAAATGGGTATCGAGGCGCCGGCGGCCGATCACGTCCCCTCCCGGAGGAGGCAGCATGACGGACCCGAACCGGGCAAGCAGCGGTCCTGCCAGCAGGATCGACGCGCGAATCCGGCGGGCCAGCTCGCCGTCCAGCTCTCCGCCATGCGCAGAGCGTGGATCCACGACGACCACGCCGCCGCCCTTCCAGTCCACCCCTGCCCCCAGGTGCTCCAGCAAGCCGATCATCGTGCGAACGTCCCTGATGTCCGGCACGTTCTCCAGGGTAACCGGGCCATCAGCGAGGAGCGTTCCGGCCAGAATCGGCAGGGCGGCGTTCTTGTTCCCGGCCGGCTTGAAGCGGCCGCTCAGGGTTGCGGGACCCTCGATCCGATAGTGCATGAGTGCTCCCCCGCTCTCCGCGTTCCGCCTGCGTGCAGCTCGACCGCCTCAAGTTAGAGGTCTGGCCGTGGACGCGGCAACGCGGTCCATCGCCGTCTTGACAGCTTTTCCGGGCGTCCTCTATGCTATGGTCGAGCCCGCGGGCATCCTGGTCCGCGAACCCTGCACCCCCGCAAGTCTCGCGGTCATGACGTTAACCGAACTCCTCTCAGAGAACCTGGTGGTGATCGGCGTCCAGGGCGCCGACGTGGAAGGGATTCTCGAGCAGCTTACGGCTCCGCTCGTCGACATGGGGGCCGTCGATGGCTCGGCCCCGGTGGTGGCCGCCCTGCTCGCACGCGAGAAGGTGCTCAGCACGGGCATCGGACACGGCATCGCGGTTCCGCACGCGATCAGCTCGGCGGTTCCCGGGCCGAGAGTCCTGCTCGGGATCAGCCGGACCGGCGTCGATTATCGATCGATGGACGGCGCCCCCGTCTACGTCTTCTTCGTCCTTCTCTCCCCGCCCGATCGGGCGAGTCATCACACCCGACTCCTCGCGCGAATCGCACGACTGGCACGGGATCCGGAGTTCGTCGAGGGGCTCCGGCGGAGTCCGGATGCCGCTTCGGCTCTGGCCCACGTCTCCCGGTACGAGAGCAGCCACGCCTGATCGAGGGCCTGTTCACGCTGCGTGGCGTCTTCAGGCCGCTTCGTGGCGCGCATCCTGCACGCTCGTTCTCCGGGATGTTGTTTGCCAGGGGTGATCCCGGCATCTTACATGGATCGTGTTTCTATCGACCCGGGAGGTTCGTTGAGCTTCTACGAGATACTGATCCGGGTATCGCTCATCCTGTGGATCGTCTTCAGTACCATCGCGGTGGTGGGCCTGCTGCTGCTCCTACCGCGCATGCTCACCGCGATGCGACAGATCGAGGAACTCAGCACGGAGTTCCTGCGCCGGGCCCTTCCCGTCCTCGACCAGTCTCAACAGCTGCTGGACCAGGTGGCGAGCGTCACCACGTCGCTCGTTGACGACGTCGAGCGCATCGACCGGACCGTCATCCGCGCGACGAGCTCCATGGAGAGCATGATCGAGCTCGCGGAGGACCGTGTGTCCGAGATCAACGCTCTCCTGGAAGTGGCGGTGGAGGAAGCCGAGGAGACGTTCTTCTCGACCGCGGCGATCATGCGGGCGCTGCGCCTCGGAGGACGAGCCGGGAGACGCCGCCGATCCACGCGTGCGGAGCGCAGGCGTCTGGGTTGAGCGGAAAGTCCATCGCCGCAAGCGTCGCGCTGGCAGCGGTTCTGCTGCTCCTCGTTCCCGATGCGGCCTTCGCGTGGGGACCCGCGACTCACACGCAGATCGGGCTCGAGATTCTGCGGTCGCTCGACCTGTTCCCCCCCTCCATCGCCGCCGTGCTTGCCCGGCACCCGATCGATTTCCTGTACGGCAAGCTCGCGGCTGACATCTCGATGGCCAAGAAGTACGCACCGGTGGGCCGTCACTGTCATCACTGGCACGTCGCACGCGAGATCTACCGGGCGGCAGGCGAGGACGATCGACTCCGGTCGGCCATGACCGGCTACTTGTGTCACCTGGCTGCGGACGTTCTGGCGCACAATACGTTCGTGCCGCGTATGCTCACGCTGACGTCATCGACCCGGGCTCTCGGCCATTCGTACTGGGAACACCGGATGGACATGGACGTGGGGGCGGAATACTCACAGCTCGCGCGGTGGATCGTCACCCGGTTCGATCATTCGGCCACCGACGCGCTGTTCCACCGGGTCCTGTCGAGCACGCTGTTCACGTTCTCGACCAACCGACGAATCTTCCGCGGGATGATCCGGATTTCCGGGAACGAGAGCTGGCACTCCATCTTCGACACCGTGATCGACAATTCGCGGTGGGACCTGGATCCGACGCAGGTGGTCCACTACCAGCGCCACGGATTCGAGATGGTGGCCGACTTTCTGCTGCGGGACGATCTCTCCCGGGCGGCCGCCGAGGACCCGATCGGCGACGAGAGCCTGAACGATGCGAAGAAGATCCGTCGTCGTGTCCTGATGGCGGGGGGATGGCAGAGCCCGGAGGCCATCCTGGCCACCGCCGACCACCACTTTCCTCTTCCCTCGGGCCCCACCCGGCTGTGGGAGGAGCGAGGCGCATCGAGCTACGAGGCCATCGACTCGATGGAACGAGCCATACGGGAGAGCAACGCGAAGACGCCCCCGGAGCTGGACCTCATCTTCGGCTGAGCCTCAAGGGCGTACGTACACCTCCCGACCTCCCACGAAAGTCATCTCGACCCGAACCTCGCCAAGCGCAGCGGGGGCGATCCCGAGCGGATTGGAGTCCAGGACGACGAGATCTGCCAGGCGACCCGGCGCGAGCGTCCCGATTCTCTCGTCCATGTGGCTCGCGAATGCTGCGGACGACGTGTAGCCTCGCAGGGCGCTCTCGACATCGATCCGCTGTTCCGGGACCCAGCCTTCCGGGTGGGCGCCGTCCAGCGTTCGGCGGGTCACGGCTGCGTACACGCCGAGCATGGGATTCAGGGGAGCCACCGTCCAGTCCGACCCGAACGCCACCACCGCGCCCGCATCGAGAAGAGAGCGAAAGGCGTACGTTCGACTCGCACGCGCCGCCCCGATGCGGCGCTCGGCCCACCGCCCGTCGTCGATCGCGTGGTAGGGTTGCATCGCCGCGATCACGCCGAGCTCGGCGAAACGCTCCGCGTCCCCATCCCCCAGGTGCTGGGCATGTTCCACGCGAAAACGCCGGTCCCGGGCATCGTGGTTTCGCTCGACCGAGGCGTACAGGTCCAGGAGGCGGCCGATGGCCCGGTCTCCGATCGCGTGAATCGCCACCTGGAGCCCTGCCTTCTCGGCCCGCTCGACCTGGTCGCGGAGCTCTTCGAGCGGCGTCACCCAGAGTCCGGAATTGTCCGGCTCATCCGAGTACGGCTGCTCGAACAGGGCCGTGCCCGAGCCCAGGGAGCCGTCCACGAAACCCTTCAGACCCCCGATGCGCAGCCAATCGTCCCCGGTGCCCTCCGCCTGCACCCGCCGCGCGAGAGAATCTACCGTCGACAGGGGTACGAAGGAGTAGACCCGGAGGATGAGCTCGCGATCGCGCCGCGCCCGCGCATACGTCTCCAGATCGCTCCACGACCCCATGTCCGTGATGCCCGTGATTCCGAGGGACACGGCGTGCCGCATGGCTGCCCAAAGCGCGGAATCACGTTGCGCTTCCGTGGGCTCGGGAATGTGCGCGGACACGAAGGGCATCGCCTCGTCCTTGAAGACTCCGGTCATCCTTCCGGTTTCGTCCCTGACGATCTCGCCCCCCGGCGGAGAGGAAACGTCCGCATCGAGCCCGGCCAGCTCGAGGGCGCGTGAGTTGGCGAGGGCCATGTGCCAGTCCAGCCGGGTCACGAACACCGGGTTACGCGGAGTCACGGCATCGATCCACTCCCGATCCGGAAGTTCACCGCCCCACCTCTCGTGGTCCCAGTCCCCGCCGAGGATCCACTCGCCCTCCTCCAGTCCCTCGGCGTACTCGGACAACCGGCGAGCGAGCTCCTCGCGGCTGTCCGCGTCTCTGAGGTCGACGGAGGAGAGCCGGAAGCCGCCATCGAGGAAATGCGTATGCGTGTCGATGAAGCCCGGCATGAGAAAGCGACCCTCGAGCTCCACGACGCGGGTGGCGGCTCCGATGTGCGACCGAATCTCCTCCTCCGACCCGACGGCCACGATCGTATCACCCCTCACCGCAACGCCTTCGGCCAACGGTCGGTCCGGATCCCCGGTCCAGACCGTGCCTCCCACGAAGACCAGGTCCGCGGACGGTGCCCCGCAACTACCCAGGGCTGACACCATCAGTACGGTCGCGAGCCGCCACGCCCGCCGCGCGAAACCATGCCAGTGCGCATTCAATGATCCTCCATGCCGTTCTCAGCCTACGCGGGCCGCAGTCCCGCATGGGCCACCATGACCTTGCGACGCACTCCGTCGTCGAACTCGATCTCCGCCCGCGTGCGGCGCCCTTCCCCCGACACGGATCGAATGCTGCCCCCTCCGAAGCGTGGATGCACCACCCGGGCCCCCTCTTCGAGTCTCAGCTCTTCCTGCGAATCCGAGTAGTCGTAGCGCAGCGAATCGACCCCACCGGCGGGGCTGCTCCGGCGTGCCTGGCGATGCCAGTCGAAGGCGCTCGCACCGTCCGACTCCCAACCGCCGGCCGAAGACACGGAGCGGCTCGGGTCTCCGAACTCGCCCGCAGCGGCGGCCGTGCCCGGACCGGAGCGCCTCCCCCGGTGCGGGCGGAAGAATCCGGAGTGACGGTGCGGCGACCCCACCGTACGGTATTCGACCGGACCTTCGGGGAGCTCGGACAGGAACGATGACGGTTCCGCGCGGGTCTCCGAGCCGTACCGCCAGCGCCGAGCGGCGTGCGTGATGCAGAGCCGCTCCTGCGCCCGGGTGACGCCCACGTAGAACAGCCGGCGCTCCTCTTCCAGCTCTTCTTCCGCGTCCATGGCCCGGGCGAGGGGAAACAGCCCTTCCTCCGCTCCCACCAGGAACACGACGGGGAACTCCATCCCCTTGGCGTTGTGCAGGGTCATCAGCGTGACGCCGGGCTCCGCATCGTCGTAGTCATCGATGTCCGCGTGGAGCGCCGCGGACTGCAGATACAGCTCCAGCTCCGACGAGTCCTCCGCTCCATCCTCGACCTCGGCCGGATCGAATGCGGCCGCGGCGGCGAGGAGCTCGGTCACGTTCGCGATCCGGTCCGCACCGTCCTCCTCGGATTCCAGGGCCGGTATCACGGCGAAACTCCGCACGCATTCTCGAATCACCTCTTCGGCCGTGCTCTCCCGGCTCAGCTCCGATAGGGCGCTGACCCCGGCGGCGAAGTCCTCCAGCGAGCGCGCCCCCGCCGGCGGGAGTCCTTCCAGCTCGGTGGCCCGCTCGGCGGCCTCGAGAAGAGAGATCTCACGCGACTCCGCTGCCTCGCGGAGGCGCTCCAGCGTCACCCCACCCACCCCACGCCGCGGCCACCCCACGGCCCGAGTGAACGCCGCTTCGTCCGCCGGGTTCACGGCCAGCTGCAGGTACGAGAGAACGTCCTTGATCTCCCGCCGCTCGTAGAATCGAACGCCTCCCACGATCCGGTACGGAAGCCGGGCCCGCCTCAACGCATCTTCGAACGGCCGGGACTGGGCGTTCGTCCGGTAGAGGACGACGTGATCCTCGACCCGCCAGGGGCCTCTCCCGGAGCCGATCTCGTCGACCACCCAGACGGCCTCGGCCTTCTCGTCCGAGACGTGGACCACCTGCACCGCCTCGCCCGACGGTCTCCGGGTGCGGAGCCGCTTCTCCTTGCGGTTGCGATTGTGGGATATCACCTCGTTGGCCACCTCGAGGATGGCGGGCGTCGAGCGGTAGTTCTCCTCCAGGCGGACGACTTCCGCGCCCGGGAAGTCGCGCTCGAAGTCGAGGATGTTCCTGATGTCGGCGCCTCTCCAACCGTAGATCGACTGATCGTCGTCTCCGACCACGCAGATGTTGCCGTGCTCCTCGGCGAGCCTCTTCACGATGCGGTACTGCGCGTGGTTCGTGTCCTGGTACTCGTCCACGAGCACGTGACGGAAGCGGCCCGGATACCGACTGCCGACTTCTTCGTCGTTCTCGAGCAACCAGGCGGCGTAGTACAGGAGATCGTCGAAATCATACGCGCTCGACCGGGCCAGAATCCGCTCGTACGCCGGATACACCCGGGCCGTGGCCTTGGCCGCGAGGTCGAATGCCGACGCGGCGTACTCGTCGCAGGATACGAGGGCGTTCTTGGCGTCCGAGATCCGCGAACGGATCAGGTTCGGCGACCAGCGCTGCGTGTCGAGATCCTCGGACTCCATGGCCCGCTTGACCGCACGCAGAGAATCGTCCTCCGCGTAGATCGTGAAGCGCGAGCCCCTTTCCAGTCGATCCCCCTCCCTGCGAAGCAGCCTCGCCGCGATCGAATGAAAGGTGCCGATCCAGAGGCCGCGTGGTTCCTCTCCCAGCAGGTCCGCGATCCGCTCCCGCATCACGCCGGCCGCCTTGTTCGTGAAGGTGACGGCGAGGATGCGATCGGGGCGCTCTCCATCTTCCTGAATCAACCGGGCGACCCTGGAGGTGAGCACGCGCGTCTTCCCCGAGCCGGCCCCGGCGAGCACGAGGAGCGGGCCCTCTCCGTAGTGCACGGCGCGCCGCTGTTCCGGATTCAGGTCCAGGCCGCTCATGCGTCCCGATCGGCGAGAGGGATGGAGATCGCGAAGCTGGCCCCCGTTTCCGTAGGCTCCAGCGATACCGATCCGCGGTGGGCCTGCACGAAGATCCTGCGCACGAGAGACAGACCGACCCCCCACCCTCCCTGCTTCGTGGTCACCCCGACGTCGAACAGGCGACGGCGAAGGCCGGGGTCCACTCCCGCCCCATCGTCCTGGAAGCGAAGCAGCGCCCTGCCTTCCTCGACGCCGAGCCAGGTGACCCGTATGCGGCCGCGACGACCCGCGAGCGAATCCAGAGAGTTCTTGAACAGGTTCTCGAACGCCCATTCGAGCAACATCTCGTTGCCGAGCACGGGCGGTGCATCTTCGGGTATCTCGATGTCGAAGGCGATCTGGCCGCGCATCGACGGCGTTCGCGCCCGGAAGTAGCGCCCCAGTCGCTCCATCACCTCCTGCAGGGAGACCTCCCTCAGCGCCGGGCTGCGCCCGATCAGCTCGAACCGTCTCGACACCTTCTCGAGCCGCCGGACGTCATCCTCCATCTCATCCAGCACGGCGATTCCGTCCGGCCGCAGCGCCTCCGGAGGCGCCGTGGTCTCCAGCAACTCAAGCCACCCGACCAGCGAGCTCAGGGGAGTGCCCATCTGGTGCGCCGATTCCCGGGCCATGGCCGTCCAGATGCTCTCCCTTTCACTCCGGGACGACGTGCGGATCATCCACACACCGGTCCCCACAACCCCGAGCAGGAGCAACGCCTGGAGCCACGGGATCCACCGCAGGCGCTGCAAGTACAGCGGCTCACCGTAGTGCACCGCGATGTTCTTTTCGGCATCGACCAGGGGAGGGTTCTTCTCGTCGAGCCGGCCCACGTATCGCCGCACGCGCTCGAGGTCCGCCGGCTCCTGCAGGTCCGCCTCGAATGGCAGGTTCCGGATCAGGGTCGGCGTGCCCTCCAGGTCGGTCTGAACGACCGGGATGCCGAGCTCGAGGAGCTGCAGGATGAGGTTGAACTCGGCCTCCGCCGTCAGACCTTCCGGAGAGGTGACGGCCTGCACCACCTGGAAGTAGATGTGGCTGAACACCGTGGCGTTGGCGCGCATCTCCCGTGAGAGCTGCCAGGTGTATGCGAGGTAGGAGACGAGGACCGCTGAGAACGCGGCGACGATGCCGATCGGTACCAGTCGCCGAATCACGGGATCGTCAGCCGCTCCTGTCCGACGTAGTCCTGCAGGACCAACGGAAGCACCACGCTCCCATCCTCCCGCTGGTTGTTCTCGAGGAGCGCGATCATCGTACGCGCGAGAGCCACCGCCGAGCCGTTCAGCGTGTGCAGGTGAGCCGGCTTGCCGGTGCCCTCGGGTCGGTAGCGGATGTCCGCCCGACGGGCCTGGTAGTCCGTGTACGAGGAGCAGCTCGAGACCTCGAGCCACCGACCGACACCGGCCGACCAGACTTCGAGATCGTACGTGATCGCGTTCGCGAAACCCAGATCGCCGGCAGGCAGCAGAATGCGGCGGTACGGAAGCTCCAGTCGTTCCAACACCGTCTCGGCATGGCGCGTCAGGAGCTCGAGCTCGTCGGGCGAGTCCTCCGGGCGCACGAAACGCACCAGCTCGACCTTGTCGAACTGGTGCACCCTCAGCATGCCCCGGGTGTCCCGACCGGCCGCACCGGCCTCGCGGCGGAAGCACGGCGTGTGCGCCACGTACGCCTTCGGAAGCTCCCCAGCGTCCAGAATCTCTCCCCGGTGCAGGTTCGTCACCGGGACCTCGGCCGTCGGAATGAGGAAGAGATCGTCCGGCTCCGTCCGGTACTGGTCCTCCTCGAATTTCGGCAGCTGACCCGTTCCGATCAGGCAGTCACGATTCGTCAGATAGGGAGGCGCGACCTCGGTATACCCGTGCTCCTCGGTATGCAGGTCGAGCATGAAGGCGATCAGGGCGCGGCTGAGGCGAGCTCCCGCACCGAGGAGAAGCGGGAAGCCGGAGCCCGCGATCCTGGCCCCGCGCTCAAAGTCCAGAATGCCGAGCTCGGCCCCGAGGTCCCAGTGCGCCCGGGCGTCACCGGGCGGGTCCGGGACGTCCCCCCACTCGCGGACGACCCGGAAGTCCCCCTCACCCCCCTCCGGAACGCGTTCGTCGGGGATGTTCGGGACATCGAGCATCACCTGCCGCAAGGCATCCTCCACACCCTGCAGTTCGCCATCGAGTCCCTTGATCTCGTCCGCCACTTGCTGCATGCCGTCGATCAGGTCGGAGGCATCGCGCCCTTCCCTCTTTCGTGTCCCGATCTCTCGCGACACCTCATTGCGGCGCGCCTTGAGGGCCTCGACCTCTCCGATGATCTCACGACGGCGTACATCGAGACCGACCGCGCGATCGATCGCCTCGAGCACGCCGGGGTCTCCCCTGCGGGCGAGGCGCGCCCGGGCTTCCTCGGCCCCGGACCGGAACGCCCGCAGATCGAGCATCTACTCGGTGGCCCCGGGCACGAGGAATCTGCGCTCGCAGTTCGGGTTGATCAGGAACTCGAACGTGAGGGTGCCCGCCGTCGCATCGATGGACAGCACCTGCATCTTGCCGAAGCGCCGACAGCGGATGGAACCGTACGCAGGGTCCCGGCGGCTGCGCATGGCAAACACATCGCCCACGGCCACCGGAATCGAGTCGCGCGTGATGTAGCCGAACTCCGGCGCCTCGCTGAGAGCGTCGAAGGGGATGTCCATCGGGCGAAGTCCCGCATCCTCCACATCTTCCACGACCGCCGATCGAGGCCACAGCGTCGCACTGCCGTCATCCGCCACCTCGAGCAGGAAATCCCAGCCCGAGAACTGGTCCGTACGGACCGCGACGCTGGTCAGCACATCGAAGGCCGCGGGTTCGGTGACCGCGTCCGACCACAGATTGAACAGCACGGCCTCATCGGTTTCGTCGGGGAGCGGCAGGATGATCGGTTCCGTCGAGCTGCCACACCCGGCGAGCAAGGCGACCGCCAGAAAGGCGGCGCCCGGAATGGTTCGCATCAGAGACAACTCAAAACTCCTCTCGATTGATCTTCGGCGGAAAGATAGCAGAGTTTCTCGCCGACGCGAGGTCAAGTACCTTGGCCACGGTAGCCGTCTACTCGCGGCACTCCGACCGGTTCCAACCCATTCCGGGGGATCGCACGATCGATATGCAAGCCCGAGCGACCCGATTCGCGATCATCCTCGCCGGCGGCGAGGGAAGCCGCTTCTGGCCCGCCTCGAGGCCGGATCGGCCCAAGCAGTTGCTTCCCCTGGGCAGCGAACAGCCGCTGATCCGAGACACCGTCGAGAGAGCCGAACGCCTGGTGGACCCCGAACATGTCCGTGTGGTGGCGAGCCAGCCGCTGGTCGGGCCCCTGACCGAGGCCGCACCCGGCCTTACTCCGGATCGCTTCCTGGTCGAGCCTCGTCCCAGAAGCACCGGGCCGGCCCTGGCATGGGCCGCTCACGAGATCGAGCGCGAGAGTCCCGGATCCGTGATGATCTCGCTGCACGCCGACCACGTGATCGACCCGACCGCGGAGCTGGTGCGGACGATCGATCGCGCGGTCGAAGCGGCGTGCCGGGGGTCGCTGACGTGCATCGGGATCCGCCCCGACAGGCCCGAGACGGGCTACGGATACGTGGAGATCGGCGAACCGACGGGAGAGGGCAGTTGGAGGGCGCGCCGATTCGTGGAGAAGCCCGACGTGCGGACGGCGGAGGAATATCTGGCCTCGGGAGGCTTCCTCTGGAACTCCGGTATCTTCGTGTGGCGCGCCGCCGATCTGCTCGCCGCCATCCGTGAGCACGCTCCCGAGGTCTCCTCGGCGCTTCCGGTCCTCGAGGACGGTGACCCCGCGGGCTTCTTCGATGCCGTGACCCCGGTCAGCATCGATGTGGCCGTCATGGAGCGAGCGTCGAACGTGGAGGTCGTCCTGGCGTCCTTCGATTGGGACGATGTCGGATCGTGGAACGCACTGGCCCGCACCCGCACGGCAGACGGGGATGGAAACGTGCTCGTCGGGCCGGCCACGGCCGTGGAAGCGCGAGACAACGTGGCGTGGTCCGAGGCTGGCAACGTCGTCCTGTTCGACGTGGAAGGGCTGGTGGTCGTGCGAACCGAAGACGTCACCATGGTCACACGGAGGGAGTCGGCCGCCGGTCTGAAGCGGCTGATCGCGCATCTTTCCGCGGGAGACGAGTGATATGCGGCTCTATGTGTTCGACGACGCCGAGGCGGACGCGTGGCACCCGTTTTCCCTCACCCGTCCCTGCGGAGAGCTCCTGTTCGGCACGATGCTTCTCCGGGAGCGGCTGGAGCGATTCGCCGGCCGTCCGGCGACAGGCCACCTCACGCGATCGTGGCTGTCGTCCTACTCCGAGCCGGACGCGCCGTCGGCCTACCCGCGCACATCCCCCCCGACGGACGAGGAACGGCTGCTGCTGTGCTCGCGCTTCGTCCCGTCCGCCGAGGCCCGCTTCCAGGGCCGCGGAGACCGGCCTCTGCTCCTCACCTGTGGGGATCGCGTAATCGGCTGCTATCTACCGGCGGGGACCGAAGGCCCCGACGAAGGGTGGCTCGAGCGTCCCGACGACCGGCCAGCCCCCCAACGCTGGGAACTCCGCCCCCTGGACGGGGGGCTGGTGGATACCGCGTATCGACTGGTGGCGGAGCTTCCCGGGCGCCTGGAGGCCGACCTCGCTTTCTACGCCACCGGTCATGCCGGCGTCGAGTCCATGCCCGACGGGGTGTGGAAGCTGGGCGACCAACCGGTGCTTCTCGGGGCGAACGTGCAGGTCGAGCCCGGCGTGGTGTTCGATGCCGGACGCGGACCGATACGCCTGGCAGACGACGTGGAAGTGCGCGCCGGGAGCCGGCTGGAGGGTCCGCTGTACGTGGGCCGAGCGACCGTGCTTCTCGGGGGCGCCATCGGGACGTCCAGCGTGGGGCCGAGGTGTCGACTGCGGGGAGAGGTCGAGGAGTGCACCGTGCTCGGCTATTCCAACAAGGCGCATGATGGGTTCCTGGGCCATTCCTATCTGGGCCGTTGGGTGAACCTGGGCGCCCTGACGACGAACAGCGACCTCAAGAACAGCTACGGTCCGATTCGCCTCGGCGGCCCGGACGGACCGATCGAGACCGGCCTCGCCAAGCTCGGGTGTCTGCTTGGCGATCACGTGAAGACCGCGATCGGCACACGGATCAATTCGGGCTCGGTGGTAGGCGCCGGATCGAATCTGTTCGGTCCGTCCATGCCCCCGGCCTGGGTACCTCCGTTTTCCTGGGGGTCGGGCCCGGAGGCTACGGTCTACGAGCGAGACCGCTTCCTCGAGGTGGTCGGCCGTGTGCTCCCGCGCAGGGGGATCGAGCCCGACGGGCAGACCATCGAGTGGCTGACCGCCTGCTGGGAAACGGCCCGGAGGGCGGACGAAGCTTGAGGGTCGCGACGCTGGGCAGCGGCAGCCGCGGAAACTCGGTGTTCGTGGAGTGTGGCCGCACGCGGATTCTGGTGGACGCCGGCTTCAGCGGATCGGAGATCGCTCGACGACTGGATCTGCTCGACGTGGCTCCGGAATCGATCGAGGCGATCGTGGTCACGCACGAGCACCGGGACCACACGGCCGGCATCGGAATCGCCGCACGGCGCTGGGGCTGGCCCCTTTATCTGACACCGGCCACCGAACGAGCCTGCGCCCCGCTTCTGCGTGGGTCCGAGACGATCCACCACTACGAGGGCGAGGTTCCGTTCCGGGTGGGCGAGGCGCACATTCACCCGGCTTCCACCTGCCACGACGCGGCGGACCCGGTCGCCCTGACGATCTCGCACGAGCGGACGGGCCTCAAACTGGGCATCGCTACCGATCTGGGACGCGCGACCACGCCCGTCCGCAGCGCCCTGGACGGGTGCCATTTCATCGTCCTCGAATCGAACCACGATGAGATCCTGCTTCGGGAAAGTCCCTATCCGTGGTCCGTCAAACAGCGTATCGGCGGAACCCGGGGCCACCTCTCGAACCGTCTCGCAGCCGATCTCGCGGTCGACCTCCTCCATCCGACCCTCGGGGGCTTCCTGCTCGCCCACCTGAGCCACGAGTGCAACGTCCCCCAGACCGCCGTCGAGACGACGCGAGACCGACTTTCACGAAAGGGGTTTCGTGGCGTGGTGGACGTGGCGGGCCAGGACGGCCCCTCCGCCCTGTATGATGTGGCGGCGCTGGCGGATGTGGCCCGGAATGGAGGGCCGCAGCTTCCGCTGTTCGGCTAATCCGCCGGGCCGGTCAGATCCCGATCAGTCGCAGGATGTCGTTGGCGAACGCCAGCACCATCAGCCCCATGACGAGCAGCATGCCCACCTGGGTCCAGCGAAGACGGTTCTGTGCACTGACCGGCTTGCCTCCCCGCACCGCCTCGGCGAACAGGAACACCAGGTGACCGCCGTCGAGCACGGGTATCGGAAGCAGGTTGAGCACGGCCAGGTTGACGCTGATCAGCGCCATGAAGTCGAGGAAGGCCGTGAGCCCCTGTCGGGCCATCATGCCGGACAGCTGTCCGATCACGATCGGACCGCCCAGGTCGCGGGCTGAGCCGCGGCCGGTCACGAGCCTCTTCAGGAAGTTGACCACCTCCATCGTGGTGGCCGCGGTCGCGTGCCATCCGGCGGCGACCGACTCCGTCACGGTGAGGCCCCGGGCCGCTCGCTCTTCCCAGACGATGACGCCCAGCACGCCGAGCGTCGTCGAGTCCCGGAGGATTTCGCTATACACCGTAGTGTCCCGAGGTGAGGCGGCGAGGGTGACCTCCCGGCCATCCCGGTCCACGGTGAAGCGAATCTCGGTCCCGGGGTTGAGCATCACGTACTGCTGCAGCTCATCCCAGCTCCGGATGCGGCGACCATCGACGGAGGAGACCCGGTCCCCACGTTCGAAGCCCGCGGCTTCCGCGGGATATCCCGGCTTCACCTCCCCGATGATCGGATCGACGATTCCCTCCGACCGGGCCACGAAGGTGAAGGCGACGAAGGCGAACAGGAAGTTCATGCTGACGCCGGCGACGATCACCAGGAAGCGAGCCCACCAAGGCTTCGCCTCGAAGTCCCGGGGCGACGGAGGACGCTCCGGCTCGGTCTTCCCCTCCAGCGGAGCGACCGCTTCCTCGCCGACCATTCCTTCCATCTTCACGTAGCCGCCGAGCGGCACCGCCGCGAGAACGTATTCCGTCTCGCCCTTCTTGAACCCGGCGATCTTCGGCCCGAAGCCGATGGAGAACCGGGACACTTCGATGTCCACGGCCTTGGCCGCCCAGAAATGGCCCAGCTCGTGGACCAGGATCAGGACGCCCAGCACGACAACGGTAGCCAGTATGGTGATCAGCATGCGCTCCGACCGTCACATCCGCTTGAGTGAGCTTTCGACATCGTATGATTCCGAATCAAGAGATCCTATCACCCCCGGTCCCGGCCCGTGTTCCGATCTCCTCTGCGGCCCGGGCGCGCGCCTCCCCGTCCACCGAGACGAGGTGATCGATCGACTCGGCGCGGCCCGACGTCGGGATCGAGGAAAGCACCTTCTCGACCACGGCCGGGATTCCGGGGAAATCGAGTGTTCCCTCGAGGAAAGCCTGAACGGCGATCTCGTTCGCCGCGTTGTAGGTCGCCGGGGCCGTTCCACCGGCGCGGCCAGCCTCGACTCCGAGCTCGAACATGGGGAAGTCCTCCCTTCTCATGCGCTCGAACTCGAGCGGGCTCGCGTCGAGCGGGTCGAAGGGCCGGAACTCGTTCTCCAGCCGCTCCGGGGCGGAGAGCGCGTACAGGACCGGCACCTCCATCGTCGGATACCCCAGCTGGCACATGGTGGAGCCGTCCCGGAACTCGACCATCGAGTGGACGATGGAGGCCGGGTGAACGACGACATCGATGTCGTCGAAGTCGATCCCGAACAGCAGGTGCGTCTCGATCACCTCGAGCGCCTTGTTGGCCAGCGTGGCGGAATCGACGGTGATCTTGTCGCCCATGCTCCAGGTCGGGTGCGCGAGCGCATCCTCCGGGCGAATCTCCGAGAATCGTTCGGCCGGCCAGTCGCGAAACGGTCCGCCGGAGGCCGTGAGAATCACCCGGCGCACTTCGCTCCCCGGACGGTCTGCGAGACACTGGAGGATCGCGCTGTGCTCGCTGTCGATCGGGAGCAGATCCCCACCGCCGGACGAAGCTGCCTCGAGCACCAGGTCTCCACCGACGACCAGGGACTCCTTGTTCGCGAGCGCCAGTCTCTTTCCGGCCCGCAGCGCGGACACCGTGGATTCGAGGCCGGCGAATCCGACCAGTGCGTTGACGACGATCGGCGCGGCCTCGTCCTCGGCGGCCCGTCGCAGGGCGTCCCGCCCGTACCTCCAGTCCCCTCTCCAGGCCTTCTCGGTCGGGCGCTCGGCCGGGTCCGCGAGCACCACGTAGTCCGGCTCCCAGTCGGCGGCGAGGCGGGACAGTGCGCTGCCCCTCCGGCCGGCGGCGAGGCTGACGACCCGGTATCGGTCCGGGTGGCGCCCCAGCACGTTCAGCGTGGAGGCGCCGATGCTGCCCGTCGCTCCGAGCACCGCGACCCCCTTCCGCATGCTCACGACCACACGACCAGGAACACGAAGGCGGCGGGAATCGACCAGAGCAGCGAGTCCATCCGGTCCAGCAATCCGCCGTGACCGGGCAGCAGGCCGGAGGAGTCCTTGACGCCGCATTCCCTCTTCAGCGCGGACTCCGCCAGGTCGCCGAGCGTCGCCGCGGCGGCCACCACGAGACCGAGAAGGCCGAGGCCCGCCATCCCCAGCGACTCTCGGAGTCCCGGGAGAAGCAACCAGCCGAAGATCCACGCGCCGATCGGCCCCGCGACGAGCGCCGAGATCGCGCCCTCCACCGTCTTGTTCGGGCTGATCACCGGAGAGAGTTTGCGGCGACCGAACGACCGTCCTCCGAAGTAGGCCGCCGTGTCGGCGAGCCAGGTGATGGCGACCGGGAGGAAGAAGTAGAGGGTGCCCTCCAGAGGGGCGACCCCGAAGCCCTCGCGCAACGGGACGCCGAAGGCGATCAAGCCCCCGACGTACGCCGCGGCGGTCCACGTCTCGGCCGTCGCCAGGAACGGCCGATCATCGGGCGAAATGGTGAGCGTGGCGAGCCCGGAGATGATCACGAGGAAGGTCATGGAGACGCCCACGATCATTCCCGCCTCGAGGTACAGGGCAGCCAGGGGGTAGAAGATCGCGAGGGCCACACCCGGGACCAGGAGAAAGCGATCGCCGCGCTCGGCGAGCATCCGCCCGATCTCCCAGACGGCCACGCCGGCGAGCACGGCCAGCCCGGCGGCGAACCAGGCGCCTCCCGCATAGGTGACCGCGACGGTGACCGGAATCCCGATGGCGGCCACCGTGAGCCGGCGCCCGAGGTCAGAGGCCACGCACCCTCACCGCGTCACGCGGCCGAACCGTCGCTCGCGCCGCTGGTAGTCGATCACCGCCTCGCAGAGCTCCGGTTCTCCGAAGTCCGGCCACAGGACGGGCGTGACGTGGATCTCCGAGTAGGCGATCTGCCACAGAAGAAAATTGGACACGCGCATCTCGCCGGATGTACGAACGAGCAGATCGGGGTCCGGGCTCCCCGCCGTGAGCAGCTCGGCCTCGAAATCAGCCTCCGTGATGTCCCCGGCGTCCAACGTTCCGGCGGCGCAGCGCCGGGCGAGCCTGCGGGCCGCTTCGAGGATCTCGGCCCGGGAGCCGTAACTGATCGCCAGGTTGAGGACCAGCTCCCGGCCGCCCTTCGTCATCTCCTCGATCACCTGGACCGAGCGACGGGCATCCGGCGAGAGACGTTCCCGATCCCCGATCACCCGCACCTGGACCCCCTTCTCCGCCAGCTCCGCCTTCTCTCGTTCCACGTATTCGGACAGGAGACGCATCAGGGCCGCGACCTCCTCGGCCGGACGAGACCAGTTCTCCTGGGAAAAGGCGTACAGCGTGAGGTATCGTACCTCCAGCTGCAGACAGGCCGTCACCGACCGACGGACGGCCTTCATTCCCTCCCGGTGCCCCATGAATCTGGGGAGGCCTCGCTGCCGGGCCCACCGTCCGTTTCCATCCATGATGATGGCGACGTGGGCCGGGACCTCGCCCCCCGCTCGCACCCGCTCATAAAGTTCGTCGAGGCTCACCGCGTGCTCACCTTGCCTCCGATGGGGCCGTCTCGGACGAAACCTCGAGCTCGGCGTCACGGTCCCGGGATCGCCGGCGCAGCGCCTTCGCCCCGCCGAGGAAGCTGTACGCCTCGTACCCTGCTCGCTGCATCACCTCCGCCAGGCGGGCGCTCTTCAGTCCGAACTCGCAGTACAACACGTAGGTCCGTTCCCGGTCCAGCCGGCCGTACTCGACCGCGAGGTCCTCGTATTCCTCATGAACCGCGCCTCTCCAGTGCCACGTGCGGTACAGGGGGGCGGGGCGCACGTCCAGCACCACCGCGCCACCGGGCAGCGAATCGGTGAACACGCTCTCCCCGGCTACACGGGCGAGATCGAGGGCCCGGAGATCATACACCCGTGCCCCTTCGAAGCTCGTCTCGAGCGGCACGGGATCGAGGCCGCGTTCGTCCTCCAGGACGGCGGTCGGCGAAGCCGCCGTCGCCGGTCGCCCCGTGCTGATGGAGCAGTATTCCCGTACCCGGGCCGACAGCTCATACGTCCCGATGTGGCGCGACCGGGTGATGATCTCCTCCTTGTCCATCCCGATCAGGGGTCGCAGGACCGGAAGCGGACAGGCGTCGTCGATGGCGCGGAGATTGGCCAGCGTCTGCGATGAAACCTGGCCTACCGCCTCGCCCGTCACGATCGCGTCGGCACCCAGTCGACCGGCAACCCTGGCGGCAGCCCGATACATCTCTCTCTTCAGCGCGATCTGCTGAAAGGCCGGTCGGAACGCCCTGTGCAGCTCGTCCACGACCGGCTCGAAATCGAGTGACCACAGCGACGGACGGGTGCCGAAGCTCCACCCGGTCGCGAGGACCGAAGCCACCTCGAGGACCATTCGACGGTAGGCGTCCCCCCCGAGGTTGCAGAACACGTAGTCGAGCGCCACACCCCGTCGCAGGAGCATCCATGCCGCCACGGCGGAGTCGAACCCGCCTGACAGGAGGCAGACGGCCCTTCCCTCCACCCCGAGCGGCAGCCCACCGGCCCCCTGCGCCCTGGAAGAGAAGAAGACCGCCCGGTCGTCGCGGATCTCGACGAACACCTCGACGTCGGGAGAAGTGAGGTCCACGCGGGCGTTGACGCCCAGCGCCGCTCCCAGCTCACGCATCACGTCCTGGGAGTTGAAGGAATGGCTACCGGCGCGCCGCGCGCGCACCGCGAAGGCCCTGTCCCGCACCCGGTCCAGGAACACGCGTCGGCCGACGGCGACGATCTCGTTCAGGTCCGCCCGGCATTCCGCCTCGAGAAGAGAGTACGAGCTGATGCCGAACACGCGGCTCGCGACCTCGGCCGCCGACGCGTCTGCGCGGACGTACAGGCGGCTCCAGTCCGCGAGCACTTCGCCACCCGCACCCAGGCTCTGCAGACCGTCCTCGATGTTCTCGGCCAGCTTTCGCTGAAACCGGGAACGGGTCCGCCTTCCCTTGGTGGTGATCTCGCCCGTGAGCCTGAGCATCAGGTCTCCGGGTGCAGGAGCCGGGTTGGCCCCGGACGGCGGCGATGGCTCGTCCATCATGGCACGACCGCCTGCGACAGGCCGCTTCGGAGCGGGTTCAGGAATCGGGGCGGCGGCTGGGGATCCTAGAAGCCACCAGGGCGGCGACCAGGCCCACCACCGGGATGGCGAGAACGATCGTGATCAGGACGAAGCTGTCGGGTATCACTGGCGACTCCAACCAGCTGGCGTTGCATCCCCGCCCCGCGGGCGAGGTGGCGTTCGAACGCGGCATAGTACCGATCTTCCTTGGATGCGGGCAAGAACTCCCCAGCCCGCCGGCAAGTGTCCGGTTTCGGGACACCGGCTTCCAGAAGCGGACGCCCCGTCGCTGAGTACTTACTTTAAGTGTACGATCTATATTACTATTTTGCATGTCTTTATAGTCTGCATTGAACGTGGCATACAGGTTGCTCTCTCCATGCACGGGACAGGCGAGCGTCAATGGGGACGCTCGAGAGGCTGCGGGACGGGGAGATCGTGAGGAAGGCCATGTACTACGGAGCGACGAGAAGGCGAGAGGGGCTGAAGGCAGTGCTGTCGATCGCAGCGATCGCCGCGGGACTCATGCTTTCCGACCTGGCGGCCTCCCCCACCCTGCAGATCGATGCGACGACGGGAGACGTCGTGGGCGTGTGGCGCTGGGTGGACCCCTCCGGCCACGAGAGAGCAGCCACACCGCTGCTTCAGATTCGTCGGGCGTCGGACGGAGATCTCGAAGCCCTGGTGCTGATCCGCCCGGGAGATCAGGCGCGCGAGGCCGACGTTTCCTACGATGAGGGCCATCTGTGCATGGTCACGGAGCACGGCGCTTCGTTCAAGGGACGCCTGAGCGAGGACGGCAGCGTGATCGAAGGCGTGATCCAGTTCGAGGGCACGCGAGCGAACGCGCTACTGCAGAGGGTCGAGCACCGAAAAATGCGCAGGGCGGCGGGGCTTAGAAGCTACGCGACCTGACCCTGCCGCCCGGCAGAGGGTTTCGAGGACCGGGGGCGTTCCCGATGAGGGGGCGCCCCTTTCTTCTTGCCCTCGGGTGCCGCCGACCGAAACTTCGGACCCGACCGCTTCCACGGAGCCCACACCCTGAGCAGCAGCAACACGGCGATCGCGGCCAGGAACCACAGGGGCTCCCGTGTGTCGGCCTTCACCTTCCACAGATAGTGGATGCCGCCTGCGATGGCCGCGACGTAGACCAGCCGGTGCAGGCGCTGCCACCGGGAGCCCAATCTTCGAATCCAGCCCGTGGTGGACGTCACGGCCAGCGCCAGAAGCAGGACCCACGCCGCGAACCCGACCGTGATGAACGGACGGTCTACGATATCCTCGAGGATGTAGCGCCACGCAAAGAACTGATCGAGCACCAGGTACGTGAGGAAGTGGAGGGTCGCGTAGAAGAAGGCGAACAGGCCCACCAGCCTGCGATACCGAATCAGGGTTGTCTGCCCGGTGAGGCGGCGCACCGGTGTGATGGCCAGCGTCGCGGTGAGGAGAAACAGAGCCCACCACCCCGTCCGGTGCGTCACCTTCTCGATCGGATTGGCGCCGAGCCCGTCCGTGAGCGCACCGACCGCCAGGCCGATCGCCGGCATCAGGCAGGCGACCCAGATGGCGGTCTTCATGGCGACGCGCCGCTGCCGCGCGGTGAGCCGGGTCATCGGAGGACTCCCGGGCGCCCGGTCAGAACCACCGCTTCAGGTCCATCCCCTCGTAGAGGCTGGCTACCTGGTCGGCGTACCCGTTGAACATCAGCGTCGGACGGCGCCGGAACTCGCCGAGCCGCCTCTCGCGCCCCTGGCTCCAGCGTGGATGATCGACTTCCGGGTTCACGTTCGCGTAGAAACCGTACTCCCGCGGAGCGGATACGGCCCAGCTCGTGGCCGGCATGTCCTCCACGAACCGGATTCGAACGATCGACTTGATGCTCTTGAAGCCGTACTTCCAGGGAACGACGAGCCTCAACGGCGCCCCGTTCTGGTTCGGCAGATCCCTTCCG
>NZ_JBZQEK010000038.1:0-3656 GCF_058719085.1 Candidatus Benthicola sp. | reverse complement strand
GGGGCCGGGCTCGGTCTCGCGGTAGGTGAGGTTGCCCCACGTGGCGATGTCGTCGGCCTGCCGGAGCACCCCCACGT
The DNA here is from genome assembly GCF_058719085.1 of Candidatus Benthicola sp. Lineage (NCBI taxonomy): Bacteria > Pseudomonadati > Gemmatimonadota > Gemmatimonadia > Candidatus Palauibacterales > Candidatus Palauibacteraceae > Candidatus Benthicola > Candidatus Benthicola sp. Next base: position 3,579 of record NZ_JBZQEK010000038.1, on the reverse strand, counting down.
CGTTCAGCTCCCAGTTCGGCGAGTCGCCCCACACGCCCATCCCGAACAGCCAGTGCTCGCCCTCGACCTTGCGGAACTGCAGCGAGGCCGAGGTGCCGAAGAGCGACGTCCGGGTCGGGTCGAAGGTGACGTGGTCCTGATCGGGCCGCTCGAAGTAATGGGCGCTCGAGAGCTGCACGTTCGAGATCGCCTCCTCGGAGCCGGCCACGTAGCTGAGCCCGAAGTGTCCATTCAGCTCGTAGCGATTGCCGTCCAGCCGGAGCAGGAAGTCGCCGCCGCCGGTGAAAGCGCGCTGGTTCAGCTCGTAGCGGAGCGGGTCGGTGTCCGAGTCGAAGTTCCGGCTCACCCCGGTGGCGGTGAAGCCGAGGGTCGATCCGGACCCGCCCACCTCCTGCTGGAGGCGGAGTACGCCCCAGCCGGCCATCGGCTCGACCTGCACCTCGTCGAACCGGTCGAACCCGGAATCGTAGGTGCGCGCGTGCTCGGCGGAAGTGAAGGCCCCGAGCGCGCCCACCGAGAGGCCGCTTGCCAGGCGCCCCGTGACTTTCGCCGCCCCGACGATCGTGGTGGCGTCCGGACGGTCCACGTACTCCGCGTCCGGGAAGGCATGCGGCGCGCCCCCGATGCGCCGTGAGTAGTAGTACTGCGGGCCGCCGCGACCGTTGCCGCTCAGGAGCTGCGCGCCCTCGACGAAGAAGGGCCTCCGCTCGTCGAAGGTGGTCTCGAACGCGGACAGGTTCACCACGGCCGGGTCCGCCTCGACCTGGCCGAAGTCCGGGTTGACGGTGGCGTCGAGGGTGAGGTTCGATCCCAGCCCCATCTTGAAGTCGGCGCCGACCCGGCCCTGCAGCTCCGTGCGGCCGCCGAACGGGTCGCCCGCGTCCACCAGCTCGCGGCTGTACAGGCGGGCGTCGGTGGACACATACGGCATGAGCTCCATGCGGCGGCTCGACTCGACCTCCTCCACGCCGGTGAGGTCACCGAACCGCGAGGCCCATCCGGTCTCCTCGCGGGGCACGTAGACCCAGTAGATGTCCTCGTTCTTCGTCGGGATCCACCGGTTCACGTTGATGCCCCACTGACCCGTGTCGTTGAACCGGAGCTGCGAGAACGGGATCCGCATCTCGGCCGTCCACCCGAGCGAGTCCCGCTGGACGCGCGCCTCCCACACCGGGTTGAAGGTGAAGTCGCGCCGGTACTCGGCGTCGGTGGGGTTGTACCAGTCGATCCGCACGCCCGCCGCGGTGACGGCGAAGTTGTAGGCCGTGCGGCGGTCCAGGTACGTGTCGAGCGACACGGCCAGGGTCTCGACGTTGCCGAGCTCGTCTCGGCGCGTCATCACTTCGGCGATGTTCGAGGGGTCCTGGTGGTACATGCGGGCCCCGATGTACAGGGACCCGCCGTCGTATACGAACGCGACCTCGGTTCGCTCGCTCGGCTGGGCCCCCTGCTCCGGCTCCTTCTGCTGGAAATCGGCGAAGAACCGGGCCTCGCGCCACGCGGCGTCGTCCAGCCGCCCGTCCACGGTGATCAGCTCGGGGTCCACGGCGATCGCCATGGCGTGCTTGGGAGGCGGCGCCGCACGGTCGGCCGCGCCGTTCGTGTTGGAGGAGGTCTGGGCCCCGGCGCCCGCCGCCGAAGCCAGGACCATCCCGATGCCGGCCGCACAGCCGGCCGCCTGTCTCGCCACCCGACCCATCGTCCCCTTCATCCCCGCGTCCCCCCTGGGGTCGCGCCGCGCTCCGGGCTACCGGGCGGCGCCCGGAACCGGCGCCATCATCCACATCCGCCTCTCAATACCTCTAGACACCGCCAATCGAAGGAATGTTGCGCCGGCCACGAGAAGCGGCTCGAGGGTCCGTCCTCAGGCCGCTCCGGCCGGTTCCGGCCGCTCTTCCGGCTCCAGCTCCACCCGGCGCGGCTCCCACTGCTCGATCATCCGCACGAAGGCCGACACGTACTCCGGGTCGAGGTGCGTGCCCGCCTTCTCCTCGAGGAACCGGATCGCCCGGTCCGAAGGCCACGGGGGCCGGAAAGGGCGGCGCGTGCGGAGGGCGTCGTACACGTCGCACACCTGCACCAGGCGGCTGGCCTCGTGCGTCTGGCGGGGGTAGGCGAGCTCCGGGTAGCCCTCGCCCGTGTAGCTGAGGTGGTGCTCGTAGGCGACGGTGGCGGCGAGCTCCATCCCGCGGCCCGAGGCGAGGAGGATGCGCGCTCCCTCGACGGTGTGGCTCTGGATCAGCGTCCACTCCTCGTCCGTGAGGCGCCCCTTCTTGTTGAGGACCTCGACCGGGAGGCGTGACTTGCCGACGTCGTGCAGGAGGGCGGCCTCTCCGATCGCCCGGACGTCGGTGGAGGCGTAGGTGAGGTGCTCCGCGAGGGCCATGGAGAGGCAGGAGACGTTGATCGAGTGCGTGGTGGTGTACTGGTCCACCGTCTTCAGCTGCACGAGCGGCACCACCACGTCGCGCTCCGAGTGCATGGCGACCGAGAGGAGCTGCACGACCGTGGAGGCCTCCGCGACCGGAACGACGCCGTTCTTCTCGATCTCTTCGTTCAGCCACGCCACGGCCTCGGCCTCGGCCTCGAGGCCGAAGGCGAGCGGTTCCATGGAAGCGCCTCGCTCCTCCTCCTGCGAATCCTCCTCGACCTCGCTGAACTGGATCCCGACCTGGCCGTCGAGCTCGCGGATCGAGGCGCCTTCGTCCTTGAGATACAGCCGGGCGACCACTTCGCCGACGAAGCCCTCGAGGTCCTCGCGTGTGGTTCCCGGAGTGATATCCATCCGCTCGATCCCGCCCTCGGGGAGCCGGAGGGACCACTCCCAGTTCCGCAGCTCCTCCATCAGCTCGCCCTCGTATTCCACCTCGCCGTCCCGGAACAGGAAGGAGGGGAAGGCGTTCTGGCGGAGAAGGAACTTGAGCGCCACCAGCAGCTCGGCCGTGATCTCCTCGATGCGGTCCGGATCGGGCTCCGCCTCGGCCCGCGCCTCGATCAGGTGACCGAGGGCCACCAGGAAGCCGGCCGGGTAGCTCAGCTCGCCGTTCACGAGGCCGCCTGGCGGATGGCGGGTCGGCTCGACGCGCGGGCCCGTTCAAGGATCTCGCCGGACCGCGGATCGTGGGCCCACACGGAGGCGAGCCCCTCGAGAGCGGCCAGGAGCTCGGGACTTTCCTGGGGAAGCTCTCCCCGCCCCCGGCCGTGCGGCGCCGCGATCTCGAGCAGCGTCTCGAGTGCTGCTTCCGAGCCGAGGTTCGCGAGGGCGCGCACGGCGTGGGTCCGGAACTCGGAGTACTCGCCGTCCGGGGAGGCCGCGATCTCGATCAGGCGGGGCTCGGCGTCCGGCGGGCAGCCACGAGCCGCTTCGGTGATGCCGAACGCCACGACGCGGCTGTTGTCATCGGCGAGCGCTCTCAGGATCGCCCGCTCGCGGGTGGCCGGCATGCGGAGGCACAGGTGTATGGCCTCCAGCCGGACCTGCGGGTTCTCGTGCTCGGTGAGCGGCCACGGATCGAACCCGTCCGGCCACGCGTCGAGGTGGGCGAGCAGCGACAGGACGTTCCGGAGCACGAACCAGGG
>NZ_JBZQEK010000037.1:0-37040 GCF_058719085.1 Candidatus Benthicola sp. | reverse complement strand
CTCAACGCCTTCTTCGGGGCCATGCGCGAGGAGATCGCGGAGGCGCTCGAGACCCTGGCCGGCCGGGAGGACGTGCGCGTCGTGGTCGTTACCGGGCGCGGCCGGGCCTTCTGCGCCGGAGCAGACGTGGCGTACATGGCCGACCTGCTGGAGCGGCAGGCGTGGGAGGAAGCCAATCTGCTGGTCACGGCGGGCCGCCGAGTCATACGGTCGATCCTCGAGATGCCCAAGCCGGTGATTGCGGCGCTGAACGGCCCGGCGGCGGGAGGCGGGGCGAACCTCGCCCTGGCTTGCGATCTCCGGATTGCTTCGGAGAGATCCGCGATCGGACAGACCTTCAATCGGATCGGTCTGGCGCCGGACTGGGGAGGCAGCTGGATCGTGCCGAGACTGGTCGGACGGGGACGGGCTGCCGAGCTGTTCTTCCTGGCCGAGATGATCGAGGCCCGGGAAGCGGAGCGAATCGGCCTCGTCAACCGGGTGGTTCCCCACGAGGAGCTCGAATCGACCGTGCTCGATCTGGCGCTCCGCCTGGTGGCAAAGCCGGCACTTCCACTGGCTCTGGCGAAGGAGGCCCTGCGACGATCGCTATCGGCCAGCCTCGAGGAGATGCTGGACTTCGAAGTCCGCGCACAGGACGAAGCGTTCCGTTCCGCGGACGCGCTGGAGGGAACGCGAGCGTTCGTGCAGAAGAGAGAGCCGGGATTCGGCAATCCGTCCCGGGAGGTCGATGAGACATGACGCCCCACAGCACAGTTCGACGAGCCACGCTCGATGATCTGGACGAGATTCTGGCCCTCTGGGCCCATTACATCCGTGTGCACCGGGCCAACCCGGCCTATCGGCACATGCCGACCGACGCCCTCCGGAAGCGACGGGCCCTGTTCGCCCGACACATCCAGGAGGAGGGGTCCGACGTGTTCGTGGTGATGGGCGCGGACGGCTGCCTGGAGGCCATGCTCTCCTGCTTCGAAGAGGAGAACGCTCCGTATTTCCACCCGCCGTTGTACGCGCGCATCCAGACTCCGTACGTGCGGCCGGAAGCCCGCGGGCGGGGACACCTGAAGCTGCTCCTCGACGAGGCCTATCGCTGGGCGCGGGAACGTGAGCTGACCGAGGTCCGGTTCTTCGTGAGCGCGATGGCGTCGCTGGCGAACCAGCTGGCCGAGGAGCACGGCTTCGAGGCCATCGCGGTCATCCGCCGGCGACCCGTGGAGTGGGACTACCCCTCCGACCCGGGACGGCGGCTTCCGTGAGCTGCGACACCTTTCCCGATCCTACCGGACCGGTGGCGGTGATCGGGGCCGGAACGATGGGCCACGGCATCGCGCAGGTGTCGGCCATGGCGGGATTCCGCACCCGGCTGTACGACATCGACGCGTCGGTTCGGCGACACGCGATGGCCCGAATCGAGGCCAACCTCGACCGGGCCGTGGAGTTGGGAAAGCTGGAGGCCACAGCGCGCGGCGCGGCGCTCGACCTCGTGGTGGCGACCGGGGAGGCATCCGAGGCCGCCGCGGATGCCGAGCTGGTCATCGAGGCCGTGCCCGAGGACATGGAGCTCAAGCGACGGGTCCTGTCCGAGTTCGCGGAGCTCGTGCCACCGGCATCGATCCTCGCCTCCAACACGTCCTCGCTGTCCATCAGCCGGATCGCCGAAGGGATTCCGGGAGCCGAGCGCGTGGTCGGTCTCCACTTCTTCAACCCGGTCCACATCATGGCGCTGGTCGAGGTGGTCCGGGGAGATCGAACGTCCGAGCGCGTGGTGGAGCGGTCCACCGCGTTCGTCGAGGCGCTGGGCAAGGAACCCATCATCGTTCGGGACTCGCCGGGATTCGCCTCGTCCAGGCTCGGGGTCGCCCTCGGCCTCGAGGCGATCCGGATGCTGGAGACGGGCGTGGCATCCGCCCGGGATATCGACCGGGCGATGGAACTCGGATATCGGCATCCGATGGGGCCGCTGAGGCTCACGGACCTCGTCGGGCTGGACGTCAGGCTTCGGATCGCCCGCTACCTGCACGCCGAGCTGGGCGAGCGGTTCCGACCTCCCGACCTGCTCGAGCGGATGGTGGAGGAAGGCAAGCTCGGACGGAAGAGCGGCCAGGGATTCTACTCGTGGTGACACGGAGGAAGGGATATGAGTGACGTGCTCAAGCTGGAGAAGCTGGAGGGCCGGGTCGGCCTCCTCACGGTCAACCGACCGGACAAGATGAACGCGCTGAACCGCGAGGTGCGGGAGTCTCTGTTCGAGACCCTCGAAGCGCTGCGGCACGATGACGACGTGAGGGTCGTGGTCATCACCGGTGCCGGGGACCGCGCCTTCATCGCCGGAGCGGACATTGGCGAATTCAAGGACGCCGGTGCCGTCGAGCAATACCGTTCCATGCAGGAAAGCGACATCTACTCGCTGATGGAGGACTTCCCGAAACCGATCATCGCCATGATCAACGGGTATTGTCTGGGCGGCGGTTGCGAGCTGTCGATGGCGTGCGACATCCGGATCGCCTCGGACCGGGCGAAGCTGGGACAGCCGGAGGTCAACCTGGGCATCATACCGGGCGGGGGAGGAACCCAGCGCCTCCCGAGGCTGGTGGGCGAGGGACGGGCCGCCCTGATGATCATGTCGGGCGTTCTGATCGGAGCGGATGAGGCGCTCGACATCGGCCTCGTCGACTCCGTGTTCCCGTCCGAGGAACTGAGCGAGAAGACGCTCGAGATCGCCCGCACGATCGCGGCGAAGTCACCGGTGGCCCTGCAGGCGGCCAAGGAGAGCATCCTGGCGGCTCGCAGAATGCCGTTGGACGAAGGCCTCAAGTTCGAGCGTGCCTGGTTCGGGCTCCTGTTCTCCACCGAGGACAAGGAGGAGGGCGTCGGGGCCTTTCTCGAGAAGCGCGAGCCCGACTTCAAGGGGCGGTAGGCGACCGGCTGGCTGGCCACAGGAAATAAGACGGCCCCGACCTTCTCGGAGGTCGGGGCCGTTCTGCCTTCCATTCGCCTCGTGTGCGGCCGGAGTCAGCTCTCGACGATGCTGACGATCTTGCGGCCACCTCGCTGATCGGCGAACTGCACGACGCCGTCCGAAAGGGCGAACAGCGTGTCGTCGTTGCCCCGCCCGACGTTGAGGCCCGGGTGGATTCTGGTGCCGCGCTGCCGCACGAGAATGTGTCCGGCGCGCACGCGCTCGCCACCGTACTTCTTGATCCCGAGATACTTCGGGTTGCTGTCACGCCCGTTTCGGCTCGAGCCTACACCCTTCTTATGCGCCATGACTACGCCTCGTCGCGTTCCTTGATCGCCTTCTGAACGTCACTCTTGAGGATACGGCCGTCCTTACCCGTTCCCTCGATCGTGGTGAGATCGATCCCCGTCTCCTCGGCCAGCGCCCGCGCGGTGTCCGTGGCCTCGATCTCCACCGGAGCCGCCGAGACCTCGACCTCCTCTTCGCGGGCCTCGACCGCCGGCTTCCCGGCCTTCGCAGGCTTCTCTGCCTTGACGGGCTTGTCCGCCTTCGGCGCCGGCTTCTCCTCCGTATTCGGAGCTGCCGCGTCGTGCGGAACCGACTTGCCCTTTCCGAAGTCGATCTCGAGGATCCGCACCTCGGTGAAGCCCTGTCGGTGTCCCTGCTTGCGGCGATAGCCCTTCCGCCGCTTCATCTTGTACACGACGATCTTGTCGTCGCGGCCGTGTCGAATGACCTCGGCCGCCACGGCAGCACCGTCGAGCGAGGGCTGACCGACGATGATCTCGTCTTCCCGTCCGGCGAGCAGGACGTGATCGAACGTCACCCGGTCGCCGGGCTCGGCATCCAGGGACGGGAGCCGGAGCGTCGCTTCCGGCTCCGCTCGGAACTGCTTTCCTTTGGCCTCGAATATCGCGTACATCTTCGTCTTCTGAATCAGGGTCCGTATCGATCCGTAGCCCAGTAAACTAGAACCATTGACCGATAGTGTCAATTTGGGCGGAGCGTCCGGGTCGGGCCCTCACGCGACCGCGTACTTGCTCGTGACATCCGTGTCCGCCGGACCCGCCAGGAGCTTGTACTCGTCGTGCCCCATCAGCGGATCGTCCCGGATGTCGAGCTCGATGTCGAGCTCGGACGAGACGCGCTTCAGGAAACGCGGCTCCTCCTCGAGCAGGTACAGCGCCACTTCCGGGTGAACGCGCACGGTCAGGTCCCTCTTCTCGCCGCTCGATCGGGCCCTGCGAATGGTACGCTCGAGACGCCGGACCACCGTGTCCGGCGCCAGCACCCGACCCGTCCCCTCACAGCTCGGACACGGCTGCGTGGCGGTCTGGATGAGGCTGGGACGCACCCGCTGCCGGCTCATCTCGAGCAGACCGAGCTCCGAGATCCCGAACACCTTCGTCCGAGCGCGGTCGCGGCCCAGATGGCTGCGCATCTCGTGCTCCACGCGATTGCGGTGTTCCTCCTCATCCATATCGATGAAGTCGCAGACGATGATCCCACCGACATCCCGAAGACGCAGCTGGCGGGCGATCTCGGCTGCTGCCTCGATGTTCGTCTTCACGATCGTCTTCGCCGGGTCCTTCTTCCCCGTGTAACGGCCCGTGTTGACGTCCACCGCGACCAGGGCCTCGGTGTGCTCGATCACGATGTAGCCGCCGGACTTCAGATCGACCCGTCGACGGAAGGCCGCCCGAATGTCCTCCTCGATCCCGAACTCGTCGAAGATGGGCACATCGCCACGGTAGAGCTTGACTCGATCCAGCAGCTCCGGACTCACCTGCCCCAGGTACGAGCGGATCTCGTGTGCGAGCTCCTCCGAGTCGACCGTCAGGGAGTCGACCTTCTCGCTGAACAGGTCCCGGATGATCCCGGAGGTGAGCGTCGCTTCCCGGTGGACGGCCGCGGGAGCCTTCATCGAGGCGACCCGCCGCTGCACCTTCTCCCACGTGCGACGGAGAGACTTGAACTCGTTGACCAGCGTCTTCTTCGTGAGCTCCTCGCCGACCGTCCGGATGATCACGCCGCCCTGGTCCCGGCCGATCGCCTCCCGGGCCATCTTCCGGAGGCGCGCCCGCTCCTCGCGATCGTCGATCTTCCGGCTCACGCCGACGTGGTTGGAGTCCGGCATGTAGACGATGAACCGGCCGGGGAGGGAGATCTGGGTCGTCACCCGGGGGCCCTTGGTCCCGATGGGCTCCTTCGTGACCTGCACGAGGAGCTCCTGCCCACGGTCCACCATGTCCTGGATGGGCGGGTACTTACGGTTGCGACGGTTGCCGTTTCGGCCTCCGTTGCCACCCCCGTTCTCGTCGTCCTCGTCCTCGACCTCGGAGACGTCAGAGACGTGCAGGAAGGCTGACTTTTCGGTACCGATGTCCACGAAGGCGGCCTGGATGCCGGGCAGCACGGCCTCCACGCGGCCCAGATACAGATCCCCGACGATACGGTCCTCGTCCGATCGCTCGTTCATGAGCTCGGAGAGGCGGCCGTCCTCGATGATGGCCACCCTGGACTCGCTGCCCAGGGCGTTGATGACGATCTCGCGTTGCATGTTCCCCGTCTTGTCCCGTCTGCCCCGACCCGGCGGGGCGCAGCCGCCGGCGCGATGGCGCGAGCGGCCAAGATCAGAGGCGTCCCTGCTCGGACTCGTGCCGAGTCCGGCCGGACGCGCTCACAGCTCTACATTCATAAGAAACGGGGCCGCGATCTGGTGCGAACGGCCCCGAAACCAGGGGTTAATCTACGGCAAACCGACGGTCGCGGCTACCGAGTCTTCCCCCCGGTACGACCGGACTCCGGTCAGGCCAGGTCGCCGATCAATTCACGGGCGATGACCATGCGCTGAATCTCGCTCGTCCCCTCACCGATCTCGAGAATCTTGGCATCACGCATCATGCGCTCGACCGGATACTCACGCGAGTACCCGTATCCCCCGTGCAACTGGACAGCCTCGATGGTCACGTCCATCGCCGCTTCCGAGGCGAAGAGCTTCGCCATCGATGCTTCCCGCTTGTGAGGTCTTCCCTCCTGCCGGAGCCGAGCCGCGTGGTACGTCATGAGCCGCGCGGCATGGATGCGCGTCGCCATGTCTGCCAGCTTGAACTGTATGCCCTGGAAGCGGTTGATCTTCTTCCCGAACTGCTCCCGCTCGTTCGTGTAGCGGAGCGCCTGCTCGTACGCCCCCTGCGCCAGACCGACCGCATGGGCGGCGATTCCGATCCGCCCCCCGTCGAGCGTGTCGAGGAAGACCCGGAACCCGTCATCCAGCTCCCCCAGCAGGTTCTCGGCCGGGACCTCGACGTCCTCGAGAATCAGCTCACGGGTGTCCGAGGCGTTCCAGCCCAGCTTGCGCAGCTTGTCGCCGGCCGTGAAGCCCGGCATCGGCTCCAGCGCCTCGCTATGTCCGAAGCCGACCTCCCGCGCCCGCTCGAGGTCGCAGGTGTCCTTGGTGAGGATGAACGCGCTCACTCCGCGGTTCCCGGCGCCCGGGGTGGTGACCGCCGCCACCACGAAGACCTCGCCGACCCCCCCATGCGTGATCCAGGTCTTCTGACCGTTGAGGACGTAGCGGTCGCCCTTGCGGACCGCCGTCGTGAGCATCCCGCTGGCATCCGAGCCGGAGCCCGGCTCCGTCAGCCCGAAACCGCCGATCACCTCGCCGCTCGCCAGGGGAGTCAGGTAGGTCCGCTTCTGCTCCTCGGTTCCCCACCGGTAGATCGGCGTGCCGCAGAGAGATGTGTGCGCCCCCACCGTGATCGAGTGGCTGGCGTCGACCCGGGCCAGTTCCTCCGACACGATCACCGACGCCATGAGATCCATTCCGGCGGCCCCGTATTCCTCCGGCCATGGAATGCCGAACAGGCCGAGCTCGGCCATCTTCGCGGCGTTCTCCCACGGGAACTCCTCGTGCTCGTCCAGCTCCGCCGCGACCGGCGCGATCTCGCTCTCGGCGAACTCGCGAACCATGTCGCGCAGCATGAGGTGGTGGTCTTCCAGATAGAGGTCGAACTGAGTCATATGCGCCTTCCCCGGCACGGGCGAACCGGCGCCGCCGGGCTATGGGTATGCCTGTAGAAGCGGGCGACGCTCCGAGGAGCGCCGACCGCCTGAAGGTACCGCGCGGGGGTTTCCCGGGAAACCGCGATCCGTGGGCTCAGATCGAGGGCCGCTCGTACCGCGAGAGCCAGCGAAAGCCGAGGTCATCCCAACGCGTGAGGTAGAGAGTTCCCGCCCCGAATCCCTGCAGGGAGCTGCGAGCCGGCGCCATCACTTCCGCCACGTGCCGACCCGATCCGTCGAACACGTCGAAGACCGCAGGATCACCCGCACGGACGTATCTCTCGACCCAGATGTAGCCGAGCGGATCGATGCGTACGGACTCCGGAACGAAGGGCGGTTTGACTTCGGGCCACTCGAAGCGATCCACGGCCGGTGTGCGCCCTCCCCCGCGCCGCATGTTGGCGTTCATCTGGCCGTTCTCGTTGGTGACCATCATCATCATTCCGCTCGCCGCGATCGCCTCCGCCCATTCCTCCTTGTCGGCCTCGCGTATCGGGACCGGCTCGTACGGCACCGCCGGTCCCGAAGTGACGCTGCCATCCGGCCGGACCCACTCCACGTGGTAGTCGGCCGCTCGCACGATGGCCACCGAGCCATCCGGGCCCACGGCCCACCCATCCTCGGGGCTCAGCGGGACCGGCATCACCCTCTGCTCGATGTTGCCCCCGCTTCCCGACGTGCTCTCTTCCACATCGGTGAGCTTGATCCGCGCGACCGGCACCGGCCCCTCGCCGGAGTCGGGGTTCCACCGCACCACGTCGGCGGTGTCCCGGATCACGCCATCTCCCCGGGGTTGGTAGTACAGGAAGCCGGACCGGTCCGCGCCTTCGGGAATGATGATCTCCAGTCCCATCCCCTCCTGCTGCACGACGGGAATCGTACGGGCGAAAGCGTAGTCGGGACCCACGATCGTCATCCGGCCGTTGCCGAGATCGAGCATGAGCGTGGAGTCGCCGGGCCACGCGAGGAGGCCGTCCGGCTGTCGGTACTCGTCCGGCCCCTGGCCCTGTCGAGCGATCGTCCGGGCGACGGTCAGGTCGCGATCGAGCGCATACAGCGCCTCCTCGAGAGGATCCGAGACGAGGACCCGTCCATCCTCCAGTTCGCGGATGCCCCCGACCAGACTGAACGGCTCGGCGTAGGATGCCGCCGGCTCTCCGAGTGGCACGGTGCGCTGCGCGTGCAGATCCAGCGGCCCCGCGAATGCCAGCCCCGCGGTCGCAAGGACCGTGGTGCCCAGCGATCGAATCCCTGTCCAACTCCTCATGGAAGACCTCCCCATTGGGTCGCCAACGCCTCGACTGATCGATCACCCGGTAGATGCTCGCGGGCCCGCCACCGTTGCCCGTCCCGAGCAACGGTCGCACCCCGCGCACCTGGGGGGCGGTTCGCCGAAGTAGTCCGCGATGTACGCCCGGCGGCACTGCCGTGTGCCTGCATAGCCAAACATCCGGCGCAGGCGGTTTGACGCTCGTCGGCGGCTCTTCCGGTTGCCGGAGGGGCCCGCGCGGATCAGCGCCCTCTGGATCGCACGGTCCCGCGGCGTGACGAAGAGTCGGGCGGCGGCCGCTCCTCCGTCCCGGCCCGCCCGTCCGGCCTCCTGAACGTACGATTCCAGGGCCGCGGGCGCCCCGCAGTGGCAGACCAGGCGGATGCGGGGGTGATCGATGCCCATCCCGAAGGCGCTGGTCGCACAGATCACCTTCAGTTCACCGGACAGGAACCGCTCCTGGACGATCCGCCGGGCCGAGCTTTCGAGGCCGGCGTGGTAGTAGCCTGTGAGGAGGCCGCGGCGACGCAGCGTTTCCGCCAGCCAGGCCGCTCCGGACCGGGTGGAAACGTAGACGAGGGCCGCACCGCCACGACCGGCTTCCAGGGCCGCCCGTACGGCGGCCCCGATGTGCTCCGTCGCATCGTGCCTCGAGCGGGTCCGCACCGCGGACCAGTGAATGTTCGGTCGGTCGACGGACCCGAGGACGCGGAAGGGAGATCGGAGACAGAGACATTCTTCGATGTCCCGTCGCGTCTTCGGGGTCGCGGTGGCCGTGAACGCGGCGATCGGCGGGCGGCCGTGCCGCTTCGCGAAGCTGGATATACGACGGTACGAGGGCCGGAAATCGTGTCCCCATTCGGAGATGCAGTGTGCCTCGTCGACGACGATCCGGGCCGGCGGACGTCGCGACCACAGTTCGAGGAATCGCGCTCCCTCGAGCATCTCCGGTGAGGCATAGAGCAGGCGCAGACGCCCCTCCGAAAGCGCCGTCTCCGTCTCCCGACGTTCCCGGGCACCGACCGCGGAGGACAGCTCCGCAGCCGGGAGGTTCCGCTGCCGCAGCGCAGTCACCTGATCCCGCATGAGGGAGATCAACGGACTCACCACCAGGGTCACTCCGGGAGTCATCAGGGCCGGCAGCTGGAAGCAGATGGACTTCCCGGCGCCCGTGGGCAAGACGGCCAGCACGTCCCGGCCTTCGAGCATGGCCGAGGCGATCGGACGCTGCCGCGAGCGGAACTCGCCGAGCCCGTACAGGTGTCGCAGGGCACCGTCGAGGCCGTCTGAGGACACGTTGCCGTGCAATCCTGCGTGTCGATGTGCCACGGTGGAAGATTCCGCGCGCGCATCACCGGACGGTCAAAGGGGCGTCGGCGAAATGCCCTCGGGTTGACGCCCCGATGAGCGCAAGCCGACAACCTCCCGCCGCGTGCCGGACCGGAAGGGAGGAGCGAGATGGCCAAGCGCGGGTGGCGGGACCGGGTTCTCGACGGGTTGGTGGCGGTGACGGCCGTGCTCGCGCTTTCCTTTCTGGTCCACGAACGGGTGCTTCCGTGGATCGCGGATCGCTCGGTGCTCGACCCGGGCGAAGTGTTGCGAGATCTGCCCGCGCTGCTGGACGCCCGAAGCGGCGACTCGATCTTCCTCGGGGAGAAGGAGTCGGCCGAGATCGTCTTCGTGTTTCGCTCCACCTGCGCGGCCTGCGCTCGAGCGCTGCCGGGATGGCAACGACTGACCGAGGATCCGCGGTGGCGCGTCACGGCCGTCGGACTCGAAGATCGCGGCACCGCCGCTGCGTACGCGGCCGCTCACCTGCCGGGCGCCCGAGTTTCCGTGCCCGAGCACGTGCAGGATTTCACCCGCCGATTTCGCATCGACGTCGTCCCGACGACGCTCGTCATCGATCGCGAGGGCCGACTCGCCGCACGGCATTCCGGTCCCCTGGAGGAGACGGTGCTCGAGGGGCTGAGCCCTCGAGCTTCTTCCTCAACCCCATGACCTCGAAAGGAGGTCCGAATGAGAAGACTATTCCTCGCGCTTACGCTCGCCGCTCTGTCGGTGCCACCGCGTGCCGCGGCGGCGGAAGCGGCCGGACCCGCGAAGTGCCAGGACTACTGTGCCGAGAGAGCCGCGGAGAATTGCGAACGAATCGACTCATGGAATTGCACCTGGTACATCCTCGGCTGCCTGGCCGGATGCAACATCGCGTCGCTCTGAACCGGGGTGCTCGAAGAAAGGAGGCGCACATGTGGAGAAGAATCGGCCTGGTGACCGGCGCCCTCGCGGCGATCGCGATCGCGATTCCGTCGCCGGCGCCCGCTGGCGCGGCGGCGGACAGGTCCTGGTGCATGACCTACTGCGACGCGATCCACGTCGGCTGCAAGAAGACGCTGGGCTGGCTGGACATGGAAGCATGCGAGGAGTGGAAGAAGGGTTGCCTGGACGGCTGCAGAGTCAACGACTGAGGCGAGAGGGCCTCGTTTCCGGCGGGAGGACGTGGTGGCCCGGACGCCGCCGCGTCCTCCTTCGGTTCAGGCGTCCCGATCGGCCCTCTGGCGGACGAGTCGAAGGCCGAGCGCCGACAGCAGGATCCCTACGCCCAGACCCGACACGAACTCGGTGTCGAGGAGCACGCCCACATACCAGATGACACCACCGACCACCCCCATCACGAGCTGGATCCGAAGCCAGTACCGGGCTGGAGGGGTCACCTCGCGGGTGTCCGGGACGGCTCAGTCGACCAGAGGAGCGCTGACCGGCGCGATGTCCGTCTCGCGACCCCAGGCCACGACCCAGGCGGCGACCAGGCCGGCGACCGCGTTTCCGATGAGGACGAGAGGGAAGGCGAGAAGGCCCTGTCGGACGCCGAGCAGGCCCAATCCGAGGAACACCGGATAGACGACGAGGAGCGTATACAAACTGGGAATCAGGCTGAAGATCGCCCCCTTCCCGGCGAACGTGGCGCCCGGGACGAGTGGATACAGAAGCCCCAGACCGAGTCCCCAGGCCCCACCGTACACGGCCCGCAGCAGGTACTCTCCCGCGGAGAGGTCCACGTCGATCCCGACTCCGAGCAGGATCGTCAGCCCGACCGAGCCGATGACCTCGGTGGCGAGCCCGTGCGCGAGTCCACCGAGGACGCCGCCGAGCAGCCCGAGGCCCAACCGGGAGGACAGATCGAGAGAGCCCTCCACCTCCGGCCCGTACGAGTGGCCTCCGATCGCCACAGCGAGAAAGCCGAGTGCCACCACGATGAGGAGAATGCCGCCCTGAATGCCGAGGGTCGTGCCCATCTGCACCCAGGAAACTCCGGCAAATGCGGCCAGTAGCCCGAGAAATCCCAGTCCCAGCCCGATCGGGGATGCCCGATTCGCGGCGTTGGCCGGCTCTGCACCTGGATCGCTCATGTGCTCCGTTCCGTGTCTTCGTGTTCAGGGTCGAGCCCGGCTTCAGCCGAGCCTGGTCGCCACGCCGTCAATCTCGCTTGCCCTCCAGGAAGCGGCGGACGCCCTCCTGGCAGTCCTCCGTGAGGCGCGCGATCACGTTGACCTGCGCCCCCGTCCGGATGGCTGCCTCGAAGCTGGCTCCGTCGATCTGATAGAGCAAGCGTTTCGAGAGCCCCAGCGCACTCGCACTCCGGGTGGCCAGCTCGACCAGGAATGCACCGGCCTCGGCGCGGAAGTCCGCCGAAGGATAGACCCGGTTCACGAGCCCGTGGCGAAGAGCCGTCTCCGCATCGATCGGCTCGCCCAGGGAGATGAGCTCGAAAGCCGTCTTCTCCCCGACCGACCGCCGCAGGATGGCCATGACCATCGCCGGCACGAAGCCGAGCCGCACCTCCGGGTAGCCGATCTTCGCATCGTCCGCCGCCAGCACGAGGTCACAGGCCGTGGCCAGCCCCGCGCCTCCGGCGAGAGCCCTTCCGTGCACGAGGGCCACGACGGGCTTCTCGAGACGACGGATGAGCACGAACAGGTCGCCGAGCGCCTGTGCCTCGGCGAGGCTGGCCTCGGCACCGGCCGCCACGGCCGCCTCGAGCTCTCTCAGGTCCGCGCCGGCGCAGAAGTCCTTTCCCTCGCCCTCCACCGCGATCACCCGGACCCGCTCGTCCGCTTCGGCCATGGCCAGCTCGTCCTTCAGCGCCTCGACCAGCGCCTGGTCGAGCGCATTCCGCTGCTCCGGCCGGTTCAGCGTGACGAAAGCGACCCCGCTGCTCTCATCCACCCTCGAGCGTACGATCGTCATCCGGTGCGCTCCTCTTCCGCCGGGCGACCCGGAATCTCTCCGGCGACCACCCGGTCGCATTCGGCCACAACCTCCTTCGGGACCTCGACCTCGAGGTTCAGAAGCCCTGCGGCAAAGGTCTTTCCCTGGGCGTCCAGCATCAGGGAGACCGTGCCACCCCCGCCGAGGGACTCGTGCAGCAGGAAGTTGAGAGCGAGAAGGTTGGGAAGCTCGAACCGCTCGACGGCTCCCCGGCAGACGCCCGAGAAGTGATCTCGCACGCGCTCGGAAGTGACCTCCCCGAGCAGGTGCTCGTACGCCGCCGGAGCGAGCGCGATGACCCCTACGTTGGCCGTGTCGCCCTTGTCGCCCGATCGGGCGAACGCGATGCGCGAAAGCGGTACCTTCATGGAGCGCCTCTTCGCGGGCGGGCCGCCCGGCTCGACTCACCCATGGCTCACCTCCACCCGGAGCTGATCTTCCACGACCTGGCGATCGATCAGGGCCGGCCAGTAGGCCATCACCTCCTGGACGCGCGGTCGGCCGCCGGCGAAACCGGTCACCGAAGGAGGTCCGGCCAGGATGAGGGGCGCGATCTCCCTGGTGAAGGCCTCGACCGATGCCCGCTCCGGGCCCCGGACTCCGACCCGAAGCCCGACCTCCGGCAGCGCCTCGGCCTCCGGCCCCGGCTCCAGCCCCAGACAGGCGCCGGCCCCTACGAACTCCGTGCGAACCTCGTCGAAAGCCAGATTGGCCCGGTCCAACCTCGCCCGGAGGATCGCGTCCGCGCGTCGCGCCTTGGCAAGCGCGTCGGGGCCCGCGTACGTCAGGCTGCCGGTGGCCTTGTACCCGGCGTGGTACGCGATCGAGACCTTCAGCGACCCGGTCCGCGGCCCCCCGGACACTCCGTGCACCCGCACGCGGTCCCCTCCCAGGTCCGTCACCCGTACGGTACCGAAGTCCGCCACGCAGTCCGGCGTGATGTAGTCGGCCGGATCCCCCATCTCGTACACGAGCTGCTCGGTCACCGTGGCCCAGGTCACGCGGCCGCCCAGACCCGCGTGCTTCGTCACCACGAAGCTGCCGTCCGCGCTCGCCTCGATGATCGGATATCCGGGCACGGCCAGATCCGCCGTCCGCCAGTCGAACAGGGTATTGCCCCCGGCCGCCTGCGCGCCGCACTCGTTGATGTGCCCGGCCACCACACCAGCGGCCAGCCGGTTCCAATCGTCGCGGGCCCAGCCGAACTCGTATGCGAGCGGACCGTAGGTGAGCGCCGTGTCCGTCGAACGGCCGGTCACCACGATGTCCGCTTCCCGCCGAAGCGCCTCGAGGATCGGCTCCATACCTATGTAGGCGTTGGCGCTGTAGACCCGGTCCCGTACCTCGGAGAGCGGAGCTCCCGTCTCCATGTTGCGGAGGTCGTGGCCGCTCTCGAGGAGCTCGTCGAGGCGCCCCATCAGGTCATCGCCCGTGACGATGGCGATCCGCAGCGGCCGACCCGCTCCCGCCCCCGACAGCGCCTCCTCGAGCGCATCCCGACATGCCTCCGGGTTCACACCCCCGGCGTTCGTGACGACGCGAACGCCTCCATCGACCAGCTCGGGCGCCAGCTCGCGGATGAGGGACACGAAATCGCGCGCGTACCCGGACGACGGGTCCTTGACCCGCTGCTTCTGCATGATCGACATGGTGATCTCGGCCAGGTAGTCGAGCATCAGGTAGTCGATCGGCCCTTCCCTTACCTGGAGCTTCGGGGCCTCCTGCCAGTCTCCCCAGAAGCCCTGGCCCGAAGCCACCCGCACCACGCGCTCGCCCATCACGCCCAGCCCGGAAGGGTGAACGGGCCGATGTGGGGTCCCGGGTTCTCGAGCGCCGTGCGCAGGGCCAGGTCCAGGACGTCCCGCGTCTCCTCCGGGGTAATGATGGCGTCCACGTAGCCCCGGGCGGCCGCATAGCGTGCATCGAGATTCCGCTCGTACTCGGCCCGGGTAGCCTGCATGGCAGCCTCCGTTTCCGGGTCGAGAGGGACGCCCTCTTCCCGGGCCCGGTCCATCTTCGGCCCGTACACGGCCCGCACCGCGGACTCACCCTCCATCACGCCCATGCGGCCGGTGGGCCAGGTGAAGATGAAATCCGGGTCGAACCCCTGGCCTGCCATCGCGTAGTAGCCGGCCCCACTCGCGTGTCCGGTGGTGAGCACCAGCTTCGGGACGCGAGCGACGGACATCGCCTCGACCATGCGGGCGCCGGCCCGAATGATGCCCGAGTGCTCGGCCTCCGTGCCCACCATGAAGCCGCTCACGTCCTGGACATACAGGAGGGGGATCCTGTGCCGGTCGCACATGTCCATGAAGTAGGCGGTCTTCTCGGCGCTGTCCGCGTAGATGATCCCACCGAACTTCGGCGCGCCCCCTTTCGGGTCCTTGAACATGCCGCGCCGGTTGGCGATCACCCCCACCCGGCGTCCCCCCAGGCGGGCCACGGCCGTGAGCATCTCCGGCGCGTAGCCCGCCTGAAACTCGTCGAACCGACCGGCATCCAGGAACGTCTCCAGGATCGCCTCGACCGGGTATGGCTGACGGTGGTCTTCGGGCATGAGGTCGTAGGCTTCTTCCGCGGGCCTGACCGGATCGCGCGGCTCGTCGACCGGAGCCGGAAGCCGCGCCGGAGGCAGATCCCCGACGATCTCGCGGACCTTCTCGATGCACGATTCGTCATCGGGAACCTCGTAGTGCGCCACTCCGCTCAACTGGTTGTGCGTGGCGGCCCCACCGAGAAGCTCCGCCTCGACGTCCTGCCCGGTCGCGCCTTTCACCAGGTTAGGACCGCCGAGTCCCATGAAGCTGGTTCCGTCCACCATGACGATCACGTCGGAAAGGGCGGGCAGGTACGCGCCGCCCGCGATGCACGGGCCCATCACTGCGGAGATCTGCGGCACGTCCAGGTAGTGTCGCATGATCGAATTGTAGTAGAAGAGCCGGCTCGCCCCGTACTTGCCGGGAAAGACACCACCCTGGTAGGGCAGGTTGATGCCGGCGGAATCCACCAGATACACGATCGGCACCCGGCACCGCATGGCGATCTCCTGGGCCCGCAGCTTCTTGGGAATCGTCTCCGGCCACCAGCTGCCCGCCTTGACCGTCGCATCGTTCGCCACGATGACCACCGGGCGCCCGCACACCTCGCCGATACCGGTCACCACCCCGACCCCGGGCGCCTGGCCGTCGTACTGGTCGTGAGCCAGGAGGAGGCCGATCTCCAGGAAGCCTCCACCGGGGTCGATCAGACGATCAATGCGCTCGCGAGCGGTGAGCTTTCCCTGGGCGTGCTGACGCTCGATGCGTCGGTCGCCGCCGCCCTGTCGGAGTCGCTCCTCGAGGGCGCGGACTTCGTCGACCAGGTCGCGCATGCGGGAGGACTCGGCCATCAGGCCTCGTCGTCCGCTCGGTGCTCCTCGTACCACTCCCGGATGTAGGCGGCCGCGTCCCCCGTCGCCGTGCCGGGTCCGAAGAGACGACCGATGCCCATGGCCTGAAGGGCCTCGACGTCTTCCTGCGGGATGATGCCGCCGCCCGTGATCAGCACATCGTCCATGCCGTTCTCGTGCAGCAGCCGTTGAACCCTGGGAAAAAGCGTCATGTGGGCACCCGAGAGGATCGAGAGGGCCACCACGTCGACGTCCTCCTGAAGGCCCGTCGCCGCGATCTTCTCGGGAGTCTGATGGAGCCCCGTGTAGATGACCTCCATCCCCGCATCGCGCAGCGACGCGGCGATCACCTTCGCACCGCGATCGTGACCGTCGAGCCCCGGCTTGGCGACCAGCACGCGGATCTTCTTTTCTGCCATGGCGGAATCGCTCCGGATGGAAACGCTGGGCGGCGGCCGACCTTCGCCCGCCGCGGCGCCCTCAAAGGTATCCGGCAGGAGTCCGCGTCAAAAGGCCACGGGCTCCTGGAACCGACCGTACACGCGCTCGAGTGCGTCCCGGATCTCGCCCAGCGTCGCGTAGGCCCGCACCGCATCCAGCATCGGCGGCATCAGGTTCTCGTCGCCGCGCGCCGCCTCGGTCAGAGCGCCGAGAGCCCGCTCCACCTCCCTGTCGTCTCGACGCTGGCGGAGCGCCGCGAGCCGACGGGACTGGGCCTCGCCGGCGGCCTCGCCGATCTTGAGGATCTCGATCTCTTCCTCGTCCGCCTCTTCGAACGCGTTGACCCCGACGATGAGGCGGTGGCCCGCCTCCACCTCGTCCTGGAAGCGCCGGGCCGATCGTGCGATGCGCGCCTGGAAGTACCCCGACTCGATGCCCGCCACCACGCCCCCGAGGTCGTCGATCTCGGCGAAGATCTCTTCCGCCTGCCGTTCGAGCTCGTCCGTGAGGCTCTCGACGAAATAGGAGCCCGCGAGCGGGTCGATCGTGTTCGGCACGCCGGTCTCGAACGCGAGGATCTGCTGGGTGCGCAGCGCGATCCGCACCGCATGTTCGGTCGGAAGGGCGAGGGTCTCGTCCATCGCGTTGGTGTGCAGCGATTGGGTACCGCCGAGGACGGCCGCCAGGGCCTGGTAGGCGACGCGGACGATGTTGTTGTGAGGCTGCTGAGCGGTCAGGGTGACGCCCGCGGTCTGCGCGTGCGTCCGGAGCCGCCAGCTCTCGGGCCGCTTCGCTCCGTACACCTCGCGCATGTGGCGGGCCCAGATCCTCCGGCCCGCCCGGAACTTCGCCACCTCCTCGAAGAAGTCGTTGTGCACGTCCCAGAAGAAGGAAAGCCGGGGAGCGAACTCGTCGACGTCGAGTCCGCGGGCGATCCCCTCCTCCACGTAGGTGAAACCGTTCTTCAGCGTGAAGGCGAGCTCCTCCACGGCCGTCGCGCCGGCCTCCCGGATATGGTACCCGGAGATGGAGATCGTGTTGAACTTCGGCGCGTGAAGGCTCGACCACTCGAAGATGTCCGTGATGATCTTGAGGGCCGGCTTCGGCGGATAGATCCAGGCGTGCTGGGCCTGGTACTCCTTGAGAATGTCGTTCTGGATCGTCCCGGTGACCTTCGAGAAGGGAACGCCCTGCTTCTCCGCCGCCGCCAGCAGGAAGCAGTACAGCATGATCGCCGGTCCGTTGATCGTCATGGAGACCGACACTCGATCGAGCGGGATCCCGTCGAACAGGGTCTCCATGTCCGCGAGGCTGGAGATCGCGACGCCGCACTTCCCGACCTCGCCCTCGGAGAGAGGATCGTCCGAGTCGTAACCCATCAGAGTCGGGAAGTCGAAGGCCACGGACAGCCCCGTCGTCCCGCGCTCGAGGAGGAACTTGTAGCGCTCGTTCGTCTCCTCCGCAGTCGCGAACCCCGAGAACAGACGCTTCGTCCACAGGCGGGTCCGGTACATGGTGGCGTACGGTCCGCGGGTGAACGGGTACTCACCCGGGAGACCGACGTCGGCGAGGTAGTCGTCGTCCGCCGTGTCCATCGGGGTATAGAGCGCCCGTATCGGTTCTCCGGACACCGTCGTGAAATCGGTATCCCGCCGCACCGGAGTGTCGGACGTCGCCTCCACCCAGGCGGCCAGCCTCGCTTCGAGCTCGGCCAGCTCGCGCCGCCTGCGCTCGACCTCTCTCTCGAGATCCACTCCGTCGCGGGCGTGACGATCTATGACGTGACTCATGTGCGTTCCTTCCTCATGGCGCCTCTGGCCTGGGACGTCGGGGCGCAGCGGGGGAGGCCGGGCCGGTGCCGAGGCACCCGACCGCGGCAGCGGACCGTGTCCACGTGTCTTTGCGGGTCGCCCGCCAATATACGCGCCCGCCTCGGGCCCGTTCCAGTCGCCCGGCCTCAGCGGGGTTCAGCGACGTCTGCTCCCGTCTCTCCCGACCGGATTCGTTGAGCCAGGGTCCGGGCGATCTCGTACGGGGATGCCTCCAGAGGCCTGCCGGCGGCCCGCCGTCCTTCGACCCAGTCCGTCCACACGGCAGCGGCCTCCCGCTGAACGGATCGCTCGAGCACGCGGCGAGCGTGCTGCAGGGCCGCCAGGCGGCGCTGCTCGGCCAACATCCCGGTGGCCTCGAGCCATTCGAAATGGGCATCGAGAGCTGCCCCGAGCTCCTCGATGCCCTCGCTCGCCGACGCGACGCACTTGAGCACCGGAGCCTCCCATTCGGCCGCTTCGGGGGGTACGGGTTCCGTGCCAGGCCCGGGTCCGCCGGGACTCGCGGGACGCAGGGCCGACAGGTCGACCCCGTGGTGGGCCGGTGCCGCGGCGGCCGGACTGCCCCTTCGTATGGCCTGCACGACCTCGATCTCCTTCTTCAGTCGATCGGCGCCGGGGCGATCCGCCTTGTTGACGACGAACAGGTCGGCCACCTCCATCAGGCCCGCCTTCATCGCCTGGATCCCGTCTCCCGACTCCGGCACGAGCACGACGACGGTCGTGTCGGCGTTGGTGGCGATCTCCAGCTCCGACTGGCCGACGCCCACGGTCTCGAGGAGGATGTGGTCGAACCCGAACGCGTCCATCAGATCGGCGGCTTCACGGGTCGTCGTCGCGAGACCGCCGCGAGAACCCCGGCTCGCCATCGACCGGATGAAGATGCCGGGCTCCGTCACCAGGTCGTCCATCCGCACCCGGTCGCCCAGCAGGGCTCCTCCGGTGAACGGGCTGCTTGGATCGACGGCCACGATCCCGACCGTGCTTCCCCGGTCTCTCAGGTGCCGGGCGAGCGCCGCGGTGAGCGTGGACTTTCCGGCCCCCGGCGGTCCGGTAAGGCCCACGCGCCGGGCCCGGCCCACGCCGTCGTGGAGCTCGACCAGCAGGTCCTCGAACCCGACGGACTGGTTCTCCACCCGGGAGATGCAGCGCGCCAGCGATCGCGGATCGCCTTCGCGGAAGTTCTCCACCAGGCGCCGGGCCGACTCGGTGAGGCCGGGAACGTGCTCGGATGGGCTCATTCGTGCGAAACTGCCGCTCGGGATCGCCGGCTGCAAGAAGACACGGCCGCCCCGGGAGCTCCGGGACGGCCGTGGTCCTGGGGTTCGTGGAACCCGGCGGCCTCACGGCCCGCCGGGATCACTTCGTGCGAACGATCACCATCCGCGTTCGCCATGCGGCCGGAAGGTCGCCCCCGGCCGGGGTCTCGAGCCGCAGGCTCGTGGCGCCGCTCGCCGCCGGCGCCGCCAGGCGGACGTACCGGGCGGTCGCGGTGAACAGGTCCGTCGCCACGGTGCTGCTGAAGCCGAGGCTGCGGGCGAGGTACGAGAGCGGATAGGCGAAGCCCGCGCTCTGACTCGACTCGTAGATGTCGATCAGGCGGTATGAAGGCAGGGTGAGCTTCGCGTCCGGCGTGCCATCGAGGTCGTCCCGGTCCTCGATCGCGAACATGGCGCTCCAGTCGGCCACCAGGTCTTCGAAGTCCGTTCCGAACACGTTGCTCACCGCCTGGCGTGAGCTCGTGATCGACCCGTCCGTGATCAGCTGCCGCGTCTTCTGCCATTCATCGCCCGGCGAGGCGAACCGATCGAGCAGGTAGCGCAGGAAGCTCCAGCTGGCGCCGCGCATGCGCGCGGTGCCGTTCTCGTACTCGAGCGGATCCTCGGAGTTGAGGAGCGCCGCCGTGTCTTCGGGCGCTTCCAGGTAGATCCGCAGGTTGGTGAAGTTGCCCACGTAGTACTTGAAGAAGCTCTCGAGATTCTGCGAAGCGAGAAGCTCCGCCGAGCCCAGTTCCGAGCCGGGCGTGAATCCGGTGGAACGGTGGCCGGCGACCTCCTCCGCCAGGTGCGAGAGGCCCTCGTTGATCCACACCTCGTCCGTCGCCCCGCTCCCCGTCTGGGCGTTGATCATGTGCTGAAACTCGTGGGCGATCGTGTTGTCGGTCTGAAGCCGGACGACCGATTCGGGCAGAGAGCTGGAATCGTCCACGTACTCTCCCGTCGGGTCCGGAACGACGAGATAGAACATCTCCGACTGATTGTGGTTCGACCCGAACAGGTCGGCCGAACAGAAGAAGCCGGCGATGAAGCTGTTGCTGTAGCTGCCCTGCAACTGGTTGGTCAGACCGTTCACGGCCGGGGTGTACAGGAGCGAGATCCGGCCATTGGCGTCGATGTCTCCCGGGGCGCCGAAGTAGGTCGTGTCGGCGGCGTAGATCACGGTGTCGAAGGTGGCCGCGATCTCGGCATAGGTGGCCGCGTCGAAGACGCCCGGTGCCGTCACGTCCTCCCAGATCACCGCCTTGTCGCTCACGAGGACTACCTCCGCCGTGATCGTGTCCGGCGACTCGGAGAAGCGTGAATCCGTGTCGATGCAGGAGAAGCGGAAGTCCCTCTGGTCGCCCACCGTCGGGACCTCCATGAGGCCGAAGGCGGGTCGCGAGGCCCGTGCCCGGACGAAGGGCAGGTCCGGCCGCTCCCGGTCTCTCAGGTGACGATCCAGCTCATACTGCAGGTCACGTGAGACCGCACCGGGCTCCTGGACCGCGGCCAGGGATGCCCGCGTCGTCGGCACGACGGCGGGAGACGGCGGCGGCGCCGCCCCTCCCTGCACCCGGAGCGTGACGCTGTTGAACGCGAGCACATCGGGAACCGGCGTCACCACCACTTCATAGGACGCGGCGGTCGCGTGCGCGGGCAACCGCACGCAGGCGAGGTCGGCTCCGGTCACCACCCGGGACTCTCCCGGCGCCAGGTCCACCAGGGGCGCTTCGGAGTCGGGCGTGCACTCGGGCCCGGCCTGTGTGGCCAGCGCTTCGAAGGTGACCGAGGAGCTCCCGACCGACGCGCGCACCTGGTAGCTGCCCGCCACGTCGCCGACGGTAAACGAGACGGAAGCCGTCCCGGCGGAGCTCGTCGTCGTGCTCGAAGCGCTGAGAGTCGCGTTCGGTCCGGCGGAGGCCACCAGCTCCCACGACACCGTCCGCCCGCTCACCGGATCTCCGTCCTGGTTCTCCAGTTCCACGGTGAGCGGCGCAGCGAGCGCCGTGCTCACCGGAGCGACCTGGTTGTTCCCACTGACGATACTCAGCGTGAGCGTCGTCACCGGGTCGGTGGGATTGTCGTCTCCGCACGCGGCCACGGCCACGGATGCGAGCAGGGCCAGTGCCGCCGAGCGCACTCTCGTCATGACTTCATCACTCCATGAATCTCGTAGGGGCGCCTGGCCTTCCTGGCCCATGGACGCACGAATTCCGGCTATCCTTCGGGCAATATCGGTGCCGTCACCGGCCCGGGGCCGAGAAACGCCCGTCCACCCGGATCGGCGGGCTAGAACACGCGAGGGATTCGCGGGTTCCCGCCCGTTCCCTTCCGCGGTTCATCCTGGCCGCCGGACGTCGATCGGCGATCGCGCAACCCGCTGATGGTGCAACGCATCCGGCATTCGTGGGAATTTTGCACGGCCGGGGGGCGCCGCCGTCCTCGCCCCGTTCAGGGCAGCAGTATGGCGCTCGCCAGACTCAGAAGCAGGAAGAAGCCCGACGTGTCGGTGAGCGCCGTGAGGAACACGGTGGACGCCGCGGCCGGATCCACGCCGATGCTCTCCAGGAAGGTGGGAATGAAGGCGCCGGCGAAGGACCCGATCACCAGGTTTCCCCACAGGGAGAACAGCACGACGACACCGAACAGGGCTCCCGAGGCGAGCAGGAAGTGGCCGGCCACCGCGGCCACGCAACCAATCACCAGACCGTTCACCAGACCCACGGTGAGCTCTTTGCGAACCACACTCCAGCGCTCCTTCGGTGTCTCGTCCGACAGCGCGATCCGCCGGATGGTCACGGCGAGCGCCTGCTGGCCCGAGTTGCCTCCGAGGCCGGCGATGATCGGCATCGCCACCGCGAGGGCCACGATCGCCTCGATCGTTCCCTGGAACTTCCACACCACCGTGGCACCGACGGAGGCGGTGACGAGGTTCACGAACAGCCAGGGCAGACGGCTGCGAATCGCATCGAGGGTGCCGCCGCGCACCTCCTCCTCGTCCGAAACGTTCGCGAAGCGGAAAATGTCCTCCGTCGCCTCCGCCTCCACCACGTCGATCACATCGTCGAAGGTGATACGGCCGACGAGGCGCCCGAGCGGGTCCACCACGCCGATGGAGGCCAGGTTGTAGCGGGACAGGGTCTTTCCGACCTCCTCCTGGTCGGCGTCCACGCTAACGACGGCCACCGGATCGCGGGCGATCTCCTCGATCGGAGTGTCGGGATCGGCGATCACCAGGTCCCTCAAGGCCACCACGCCCCGGAAGGTGCCGTCCGGGGCGACCACGAAGATCGTGTAGAAGTCGAAATCCTCGTCCGCCTGTCGTCGGATCTCCGCGATCGCCTCTGCGGCGGTCATGCGGCTGGACACCGAGAGGACTTCCCGGGTCATGATTCCGCCGGCCGACTCCTCGGGGTAGGTGAGAAGCTCCTCGATATCGGCCGCTTCCTCGTCCGCCACGGCGGCGAGCACCTGGGCCTGCTGGGCCGGCTCGAGGACCCCGATCAGGTCGGCGGCATCGTCATCCGCCATCTCGTGGACGATCTCGGCGGCCCGCTCCGGCTCCAGCTGAAGAAGGAGCTCCGCGGGCCGCTCGACATCCTCCATCTCCGCCAGGGTGTCGGCCGCCAGGTCGGAGGGCATCTGCTCGAGAAGGGCGAGACGATCCTCGTCCTCCAGGTGCTCGACGAGATCCGCGAGGTCGCTCGCGTGCACCGCCTCGAGAAGCTCCCGGAGGCCTTCCTCGTCGGCGGCCTCGAGAAGCCCGAGCACCTGGCTCAGCACCTGCTCCATATGGTCGGTCTTTTCGCTCATCGCTCGCTGGCAGGGTTCGTCGGACCCGCCGGATCCGGAATGGCCATACCGGCGGAGAAGATCATCTTGAACCCGTCTTCCACCGTCATGTCGAGCCGGTGCACGCGATGGCTCGGCAGATACAGCAGGTACCCGGACGCCGGGTTCGGCACGGTCGGAAGGAACACGGCGACCGCCGGCTCTCCGATCGCGGCTTCCATCTCCGGGGTCGCCTCCGCGGTCTCGAACACCAGGGTGTGACAACCGGGAGAAGGATACTCGATGAGGGCGCAGTGCCGGAAGAGCTTCTGCTCCCTGGCGAGCACCGCCTCGAACACCTGGGCCGACGCGTTATACAGCCGCCGGGCCACCGGCACCCGGTTCGCCAGCCGGTTCCACGCGCTCAGGGCTCGGCGCCCGAGGGCCTTCTGGGACGCCCACCCGACTACGATCAGGAGCAGCAGCAGGGCCACGACCCCGAGGCCCCGCGGCTCCCGCCCGGCCACGGTGGGGAGGTACCGACCGAGGATGGGGTCCAGCCGCACGAACAGCCAGGACAGGACGTACACGGTGACCCCGATCGGCGCCGTCACGATGAGCCCGGTCACCAGGTAACGCCTGAGCCGCTGTGGGAAGCTCTGCATGGCCACCGCCCCGGGTGAGGTGAGGAACTCCGCGTCGATCCCGCCCCGTCAGGCTAGCCGCTGGTCAGGGATCGAAGCAACTCCTCCTGCAGGCGGAACATCGGCGAGCGCTCCCGCTCCGGACCCTCGGGATGATCGAGACCGAGGACGTGCAGCGAGCCGTGAACGACCAGCCTGGCCACTTCCCGCCCGAGTTCCTGTCGATGCTCGGCGGCGAAGTCGGCCGCCACGTCCGGAGCGATGTAGACGTCCCCGAGCAAATCGCCCTCCTCGCCAAGCTCGAAGGCGATCACGTCCGTCTCGCCGTCACGATCGAGGTACACCCGGTTCAGTTCACGGATCTCGCCGCGCGACACGAAGGTGTACGAGACTTCCCCCGCCACGTCGCCCGTGGCCGCGAGGGCAGCCAGCGCGGCCCGCCTGAGCTCCCCCTCCCGCGCGAGAAGCTCGGGCCACCGTTCGAGCCGGTTGAAGTGGAGGATCGGGGGCACGGCGGTCAGCGCCTACGCGGAGGCCGGGGCGCTTCCGGCTTCCCCGTCCCCGGCCCCGTTGCCTCCGGGGTCGCCTCCATTCCCACCATCGCCGCCGGCCTCGCTCCCCCCGGCGGGGGCGAGAGTGGCGTGAATTCCCGACGGATACTCGATCCGGCGGTGATACATGCCGATGAGGACGCGGGCGAACTCGGCCTTCACGATCTCGAGGTCTCGAAGGGTCAGCGGGCACTGGTCCAGCTGGTTCTCGGCGATGCGGGCGTTCACGAGCTGGTCGATGGTGGCTCGAATCCGATCGGGAGTCGGGTCCTGAAGAACCCGTGTCGCCGACTCGACGCAGTCGGCAAGCATGACGACGGCCGTCTCGCGAGTCTGAGGCTTCGGTCCGGGGTACGCGAAATCCGACGGATCGAGGTCTGCCTCCGGGTCCAGCTCCCGGGCCTTGTCCAGGAAGAACGAGATCATCGTCGTGCCATGATGCTCACGGATGAAGTCCCGGATGACGCGCGGAAGCCGGTGTTCCGAGGCGAGCCGGAGTCCGTCCTTGACGTGATCACGAATGATCGTGGCGCTGCGGCGCGGGGCGAGACGATCGTGTGGATTCCGGCCGCGAGGCTGGTTCTCCACGAAGAACTGCGGGTTCGCCATCTTCCCGATGTCGTGGTAGTAAACGCCGGCCCGCACGAGGAGCGGGTTCGCGCCGATCTCGATGCACGCCGCCTCGGCGAGGTTGGCCACGTTGATCGAGTGCGCGTACGTGCCCGGCGCCTCGCGAGACAGTTCCCGAAGCAGCGGCGCGTTGAGATCGCTGAGCTCCAGCAGCGTCTGGTCCGTGCTCACTCCGGTCAACTTCTCGAGCGCCGGAATGAGCGCCGCCACCGCGAGAACGGTGCAGAGCGTCGCGCTCACGCCACCCCAGAAGAAGGCGAGGAGGATCTCGCGCGCCGGCAGCGATCGCAGGAGAACCACGGCCAGCCCGGAGACGAAGTAGCCTCCCGTAATCAGGGCGATCAGCACCCAGCTGTGGCTGCGCCGCCGTACTCTCCGGATTCCGAGGGCCCCCGCGCCGCCGGCCGCGATCATCTTGAACGGAACGCTGACGGCGGCGAGCGCGAACACCGATTCTCCGAGCAGTACGATCTGCCCGCCGACCACGATCGAGACGACCGCCACGGCCACGAAGGCGATGAGACCGTCGTACAGGGCGCCTACCAGCAGGGCGAGCAGGGCGATGGGAATCAGCTCCGATGGGTACCCGGCCGGTTGGAGCAGGCTTCCGGAGACCATGACGGCGGCCACCAGGCCCATCACGATCGAATACGCCCGCACGTCCCGATAGATCGAAGGCCGGAAGAGCTGCAGCACGGTCGCGAGCAGTGAGATGAGAATACCCGTGTACAGCACCGATCCGAGGCCGGCGAGACGACGGCCCGTGCTTCCCGCCAGTCCCCGCCGCTCGAGCTCCGCGTTGTAGGCACCGAGCCGATGAAGGTCGCGACTGCCCACCCGCTCGTGCGCCGTCAGAATGCGCTCGCCCTCGAGGATGACGTCCGACACCGTGTCCACGGCGGCACGCGCCTGTTCGCGCGCCGTGCGGGTGGCCAGATCGTCCGGGATCAGCGTCGGCTTCCGGAAACGGATCAGGAGGCTCCCGTAGATCTGGAATCCGTCCAGGGAGGCGTCCTGCGGCGCGAAGATCAGAGCGTCGTCCGTGAACTCGTTCAGGGTCGTAATGCTGTCCCTCGGAACGAGCCGATCGGTCTCCCCTCTCACGGTCACTACGCTCGCCGAGCTGCCGCCGAGATCGACCGAGGCCGCCACGCCGGCCGGGAGAAGGGTCCGGAAGGCCGTCTCGATCGAGCTCCGGAGCGCGGCGCGCCGGGCCGGATCGGCGAAGTACTCCAGCTGCTCGTCCGTGACCGTGAGTCCATAGGAGGCGAGATAGGCGCGTGCGGCCGAACGGTCGCCACCTTCCGCCGAGCTCCGGAAGACGGAGTCCGCCCCGGCGAAGAAGCGCTCGACATTCGCCAGCGCGCTGTCTGTCGCCGCCACGTCGAGGATATACACGGGAAGCACCGTCCGCTCCGCGTCCTCCCGTTCCCGGGCCAGCTGCGCTGCCGGCTTCGGCACGGTGAACTCGAAGTCCGCGATCACGTCCTCGGTCGCTACGGCCCCCTCCTGGACGTTGACCGTCTCGGGAAGCGCGTGTCCGCGGAACAGAAGCGGAACGGTCACGGCGATCAGGACCACGATCAGGATCCGGAAGCCATGGTGAAACAGCTGATCTCGCCAGCCGGCGCCCGGCTTTCGATCGATGGCACGGGCCGCATCGCGCCACGTTTCGCGGAACCGGGCGGCGCTCACGACGTCCCTTCTCTCTCGCTGTCGTGCTCGGCGTAGGCGCGGATGATCTCCTTCACCAGCCGGTGTCGCACCACGTCGGACTCGCTCAGGTACACGAAGTCGATCCCCTCGACCGACCGTAGGATACGCTCGATCTCCAGCAGGCCCGATTCCTCGGGCCGGGGCAGGTCGATCTGGGTCTTGTCGCCCGTGATGACCGTACGAGAATTCAGACCGAGGCGCGTGAGAAACATCTTCATCTGTGCCGTGGTGGCATTCTGGGCCTCGTCGAGAATCAGGAACGCGTCGGAAAGGGTGCGGCCTCTCATGTACGCCAGTGGCGCCACCTCGATGGTGTGATCCTCGATCGCCCGGCGCATCCGGTCCGACGGAAGCATGTCCTCCAGTGCATCGTACAGCGGACGCAGGTAGGGATCGACCTTGTCCCTGATGTCGCCGGGCAGAAAGCCGAGCGCCTCCCCCGCCTCCACGGCCGGCCGGGTGAGGATGATGCGACGGACCCGCTTTCGGACGAGGGCGTCGACCGCCGCGGCCACGCCCAGATAGGTCTTCCCCGTCCCGGCCGGACCGATGCCCACCACGATGTCGTTCTTCCGGATAGCCGACAGATATTCTTTTTGTCCCTGCGACTTAGGTCTAATGACCTTACGTGCTCCCGGAAGTGCGACGACCTCCTCGTCCGCCTCCGGCGAGGGGGTCAGGGGCTCGCGCTCGGCCTCCGCGAAGAAGCGTTCCACGTCGGCGAGGTCGAAGGACCGTCGAAGCTGCGCCATCCGGATCATCCGCTGCGCGACGGGGGTGCAGCGCTCGACGTCCGCCAGGTCGCCCGACAGAATCAGCTGGTCGCTGCGCAGGATCACCCGGAGGTCCCCGAGCCGCGCGAGCGCCTTCAGGTGCACGTCGTTGACGCCGGCGAGGAGGAGCTGATCCGCTCCCTCGGCCGAGAGACGGTGCTGGATGACCGGGGCATCGACCGACCCGGCCCCGCCCCTCGCTCCCGCATCAGCCATCGGCCTCACCCCGTTCTTCGAGCAGGGCGATGCCCAGCTCCTCCAGCAGGTCTCCGTCCACCGTCGACGGTGCGCCCTCCATCAAGCCCCGAGCCGCGGTCGTCTTCGGAAACGCGATGACGTCCCGGAGGGAGGAGACTCCCACCATCAGCGCCACGAGCCGATCCAGCCCGAGCGCGAACCCCCCGTGGGGCGGAACACCGTATCGGAACGCCTCCAGCAGGAAGCCGAAGCGCTCGTCCACTTCCGACGGAGTCATGCCGAGCACCTCGAGAATGGCTCTCTGCAGGTCGGGCTGGTGGCACCGGATGCTGCCGCTGGCCAGCTCCCACCCGTTGAGAACCAGGTCGTACGCTCTCGACCGCACGGCGAACGGATCCGCAAGAACGTCCTCCGGTGTGGCATCCACGGGCATGGTAAACGGGTGGTGGCTCGCCGTGGGCGCTCCGGTCTCCGGGTCCGGCTCGAACAGGGGGAAATCGGTGACCCACAGCCAGCGCTCGCCCTCCTGAATCGCCCCCAGCTCCGCGGCCAGCTCACGCCGAAGCGCGCCGAGGGCGGGAGAGCTCTCGGAGTCCGGCCCGGCCACGAGCACGAGCAGATCCCCGGGCTGCATCCCGTGCTCCTCCCGCAGCGTTCCTGCGGCCTGTTCGTCCACGGCCCGGGCGGCCGGTCCCGAAAAACCGTCCTCCGCGCACTTCAGCCACAGCGCTCCACGGGCACCCGCCGATCGGGCGACCCCGTTCATGGCATCCAGTCGGGAACGCGACAGACCCGCACCACCCGGTACGACCACGCCCCGGACCCGTCCACCGTCCGCGATGGCGCCGTCCACGATGCCGAATCCCCGGCCGCCGAGAACGGTCGAAAAATCGTGGATTCGCCATTCGATGCGCAGATCCGGCTTGTCGGTCCCATAGGACTCCATCGCCTCGGCCCAGGTCATGCGCAGAAACGGGAGCGGCAGCTCCCGGTCGAGGGTCGCCAGGAACATGTCCTGCAGCATGCGCTCGCAGGCGGCAAACACGTCGTCCTCCGCGACGAACGCCATTTCGACATCGATCTGGGTGAACTCGGGCTGGCGGTCCGCGCGC
Organism: Candidatus Benthicola sp.; assembly: GCF_058719085.1. NCBI lineage: Bacteria > Pseudomonadati > Gemmatimonadota > Gemmatimonadia > Candidatus Palauibacterales > Candidatus Palauibacteraceae > Candidatus Benthicola > Candidatus Benthicola sp. The sequence continues at coordinate 8,162 of NZ_JBZQEK010000037.1, read as the reverse complement.
AGGTCTTCGTCCCTCAGACAACGGGCGATCTGGAAGTACCGGTCGAATCCCGCCACCATGAGCAACTGTTTGTACAGCTGCGGCGACTGAGGCAGCGCGTAGAACTCGCCGCGATGGATCCGACTGGGTACCAGGTAATCGCGCGCTCCCTCCGGTGTCCGGCGAGTAAGGAACGGCGTCTCCACCTCCAGGAAGCCCTGTCGAGACAGCGAGGCTCGAGCCGCGTTCGTGGCGAGATGCCGGATAACGAAATTCGCCTGGAGCTCGGGCCGCCGAAGATCGAGCACGCGATGTCGGAGCCGGAGCTCCTCGGAGGGAAGTTCCTCCCCCGGTGGGATCGCCACCAGGATGGGCAGTGGCTCGGACGAAGCGAGCACCTCCATCTCGCGCACCCGTACTTCCACTTCCCCGGTAGGCATCTCCGGATTCACCGCCTCCGAAGGCCGGGCCGCCACCTCCCCGCGCACCCGCAGCACGTCCTCCGGGTTCAGGCCGCTCGCCTGCTCGATCACTTCGGGCGGAGTGTGCCCGGGCTCGAACGCCAGCTGAATCAGCCCGGTGCGATCCCTGAGGAGGAGGAACTTGACGCCTCCCGTGTCCCGTCTGCGATGGACCCAGCCGGCCAGATGGACGTCCCGTCCGGCCCAGCTCCGGTCCACCAGACCGCAGCCGAGGTCCCGGTAGCGCGTCGCTTCCGGCGTGCCCCGGAAGGCGTCCCGGTCGATCGTGCTTCCCTTCCCCGAGCTCACCATCTCACCCCGCGTCTCAGTGTTTCTCCTCCTGTCTCGAGCCAGCGGGCGCCCCATTCTCTTCGAGGGCTCGCCACACCAGCATACCCGCGGCGAGCCCGAGGGTCGCGCCCACCAGGTCCGCCGTCCAGTCCCCGACGCTCGTCACCCGACCGGGAACCCACAGCTGGTGGACTTCGTCCAGCGCGGCGAACGTCGCAAGTCCGGCCAGCCCCACGACGAAGGCGAACGTCGTCCGCCGGGCCGTCGCACAAAGCGCCGCCGCGACCAGCCAGCCGAGCACGAAGTACAGGCCGCCGTGCACCACCTTGTCGAGCCCGGGCAGGGACAACCGCTCCGTCAGATCGGTGGACGGAACCGTGGTGGCGATCAGGATCACGATCGCCCAGGCGACCACAAGCCGCCAGGATCCCTTCCACGAACGGACGCTCGTCAATCCTCCGATTCCTCGATCAGATCGAGGAATTCCGCTGCATCGGCCGCAGCGACCAGTCGATCGCGCAGTCCCTCGTCCCGCAGCGTCCGGCTGATCTGGGCGAGCGTCTTCACGTGATGGCCCGCGGCGGACGGCGGTCCTGCCATCAGCACGATGAGCCGGACCGGGGAATCGTCGACGGAATCGAAGTCGACGGGCTCGCGGGTTGTGCCGGCGACGATCTCAAGCCGGTCGAGAGCCGCACATTTCCCGTGCGGCAGCGCGATTCCGCCTCCCACGCCCGTGCTCAGCACCGCCTCGCGCGTTCGCACGGCCCCGAGGATCTCCCCGGCACGATCCTCCACACCGCCCACGCGCGACAGCAGCGCGCACAACTCCTCGAGGATTCCGTCCTTGTTCGTGGAATCCAGCGGCACCTTGATCCGGTCCTCGGTCAGGTGCGAGGAAAGCTTCGTGGGCGGGCCTGGAGAGCGGGTACTCGTGGCCGAGCTCCGGAGGCGGAAGACCTGGCGAAGGCGCATGCCGGCACCCTCGACTTCGCGGCCGCTAAGATACCGGCGCCCCGGAGGGGCAGCAAGTTGGACCTTGCGCGGTGCGACCGGGTCGCGGATCCTCGTCCTGATGAACGATCCAACGGCAGGCACCCGGCGGACGGACCTTCTGGGCGTCCCGCCCGGGGAATGGGACACGGTCCTCGGACCTGCGCTTCGCGACTGGGGCGAGCCTGAATTCCGGGCACGCCAGGTCTCCGCGTGGCTGCACCGCAAGTACGCGACGACGTTCGAGGAGATGACGGACCTGCCGGCCGACCTGCGGCCGAGGCTGGCGGAGCGATTCTCGATTTCCCCGCTGGAGATGGCCTTCGAGGCGCGATCCGACGACGGCACGGTCAAGCACCTGTGGAGACTGGAAGACGGCGAACAGGTCGAATCCGTTCTCATACCGACCGGAGACAGGGTCACCCTCTGCCTGTCCTCACAGGCAGGCTGCGCCCTCGGGTGCCGGTTCTGCGCCACCGGCGACTTCGGCTTTCGCAGACAGCTGCAGCCCGGAGAGATCGTCGCCCAGTTCAGGGACTCCGAGCTCATCGCCAGGGCCCGGTTCGGGCGCGGTCTGGACAACGTCGTCTACATGGGCATGGGCGAACCGATGGCGAACCTCGACGCCGTTCTCGTCTCCCTGTCGGTGCTTCACGGCGCCTTCGACTTCGGGGCGCGGCGCATCACCGTCAGCACGGTCGGGCTGATCCCCGGAATCCTCGCGCTCGCCGCCCGTCCCGAGCCCTTCCGGCTGGCCGTCTCGTTGCACGCCCCGGTGCACGAGCTTCGGGAAAAGCTGGTTCCGGTCGAGCGACGCTACCCGATTCCCGATCTGTTCGCGGCGCTCCGCGAGTACCAGGCCGTCCGGGGTCGGAGGATCACCTTCGAGTACACGCTGATTCGAGAGGTCAACGATGCTCCCGAGCTGGCGGAGTCGCTCGCGGACCTCCTCCTGGGCATGGACGCCTTCGTCAACCTGATCCCGTACAATCCGATCCCCGGGCGCGCGTGGCGTCCCAGCACGCGGGAGCGGATCGCGGCGTTCGTCCGCGTCCTCGAGATGCGCGGCGTCGAGGCCGCCGTGCGCCGACCCCGGGGCCGGGACATCGCCGCCGCCTGCGGACAGCTGAGGCTGGAGCGCGAGGCCGACCGAGCGGCGGAGCCGGAGGTCGGGGAGGCGGCAGACTAGCGGATGCCCTCGAGGCGGGTCTTCCAGTCCAGCCCGAGGATGATGGTCGCGTCCACGAAGAGAGAGGGTCGGGGCTCCGAGACGATCTCGGTCACGCCGAGCGCATCGGCCACCGAGCGGGCAGCCCCGGCGACCCCGGAGCGGTCGATCACCACCGTCCTCTCGTAGTCGAAGGTCGGGGCGTTTCCGTAGGTCTTCACGTCGTACCCCGCATCCCGGAGCGCCCGCGTGACGCGGGAGGCCGCGCCCGGATCTCCTGCCCCGTTCAACACTTCGACGGCGACCCGCCGCCCGTACGGATCGGCCGACAGCGTGGAGGGCGTTCCGCCGAACGCTCGGTCCCCCTCGGGAACCACCAGTTCCCTGCCGCGCCACTCGATGAGAAAGGACCCGAGGAGCACTCCGACACCCACAAGGACCACCACCAGGAGCGCCGTCTGAGCGCGGCCGATCACGGGGCCACCACCCGGTTCCACATATCCACCGTGCATTGCATCAGGCTTCGATCGCGCTCCAGGAGGCGCTCGATTCTGCCCCGGAGCACGTGCTTGAGAACGGAGACGCGCGCCTCCGGCAGGTCGCTCCGGAGCTCGGCACGATCGCGGTCCTCGCCGATCCGCCCCGGCTCCAGGTAATCCGCCAGGATCAGGTACTCACCCAGCTCATCCAGGTCCGGGTGACCGACCGGATGGTAACGGATGGCGTCGAGGAGCGACCGGTCCGCGACTCCGTCGGAGCTGAGGCGAGCCGCGCATGCAGGGGCGTGGAGGACCGGAGCCGGCCACTCCTCTCCCGCGAGCCCCCGGAGCTCGGTCTCGGGAGCGTCCTTGAGGGCGTCGTGCAGCACCCCCGTCGCCCGCCAGCGGACCCGCTCGTCGTCCGAGCGGCCCAGCCGGGCAGCCCACCCGGACATCAGGTCGCCGACGCGTATCCCGTGCTCCCGGCGCCCATCCCGGCATCGGGCCCACGACGGTAACTCTGCGTTTCTTCCTGCCCGCTCGACGACCGGGTGCATCCTGGAACTCCGTGCATGAAGGGCGCCTTGGCGACCCCGATCCGTCTCCGGTCGACGGGTCGCGACTTCCTGCGCGTACAGATAGATATTCAACTCAGCCGGGAGCAACAACGTCGGGCGGTGGAACAGGATCGGCGCACGGCCCGGTGGATCCCGAAACGGAAGAAATCAACTCTTGACCATCCGGTACGATCCGCTGCTGACGGCGGGAATCGCCCAGGAGATCAGACGCCGCCTCGTCGGCCGGCGCGTGGACTCGTTGCTCCTCCTGCCGGCGGAGCGGGAAGCGTGGCTGCGGTTCGCCTCCGGTCCGGACCCCCGAGCCACTTCGGACGCCCGTGCGGTGCGAGTGGAACCGGAACGGAGCTCGCTCGGTCTGCTGCTGCACCCCGCGCGCGGCTTCATCGTCTGGCTCGAGGGGGAGCCCCGGGTCGACGAGGGCCAGCCGCGGCACGTCCGATTCCGCCGGCTGTTTCTGACCGCTGTCGATGCACCTCCGGACGAGCGGCTCCTGGTGCTCGAGCTGGCCGGCGGCGGCATGGGCCGGCAACCCGGGCGACCGCCTGTCTACCGCCTGTTCGTGGAGCTGCACACGAATCAGTGGAACGTGATCCTCACCCGAGGCGCCGATGGCAGGATCGAGGAGGTTCTGTGGCCGCGGTCCGCGGGCGGACGGGCGCTCCAGCGCGGCCGAACGTACTCGCGGCCCTCGGGAGCTCGAGACTGGGCCGAAACCCTGCCCGAGTCCGCCGGCTGGGATGAGAAGCTGGCCGGCCCGCCTCCCGGGGAGCGGCGCCGGCTTCTGCTGCGCTCGGTCGCATGGACGAGCTCGCTCAACGCGGACTGGATTCTCGGCGATGCGGCCAGGAGCCGTGACGCTTCGGACCTGGCCGCGGCCCACGCACGGTATCGCAAGCTCAGGGCATCGGAGCCCGGGGCATGGCTTCTGCCGGCCGGCGACGGTCTTCAACCGTACGTGGCCGAGATCCGGGAGGGGGCCGTTCGCTGCGACTCCCTGCTGGACGCCATGCGGACGGCCGCCGACCGCGCGAAGGTGTGGGCTCGTGGCGACCTGCCGCGGACCCGTGCGACCGAGGACGGCGGCGACGCCGAGGAAGCGGGAAGGCTCGAGCACGAGATTCGGAGGCGCATGCGCCGCCTGCGGCGACGCCGGGCCGCGCTGCAGCGCCAGCTCGAAGGCGATCCGGCGGCGGAGATCAGAGACCTGGCGAATCTCCTCCTCGCCCGGAAAGACGAGGTTCCCCGCGGCGCTGCCTCCGTATCGCTGATGGGATTCGACGGACGGGAGGTGCGCATCGCGCTCGACCCACGGCTCGACGCGATCCGGAACGCCGAGCGCCTCTACGATCGTGCCGGCCGCAGGGAGCGGGCGGCGAAGCAGATACCGCAGCGCCTCCGGGACACGGAGGAGCGGATCCGGGATCTCGAGCGGGCACTGGAGACGCTGAAGACGGCCGGTCCGTCGGAGGCCCTGTGGAGCCTCGTCGGAGGGCGGGAAGCCACCGGATCGCCGTCTCGCGGCCGCCCGGCGGCGCTCGATCTCCCGTACCGGTCGTACCGATCCTCGAACGGACGGGAGATCCGGGTGGGGCGGTCGTCACGCGCGAACGACGAGCTGACGTTTCACCACGCGTCACCGGACGACATCTGGCTGCACGCGAGGCAGGCGGCGGGTGCACACGTGATCCTTCGCTGGGACCGGCGGGATCAGAACCCCCCGCCCGGCGATCTCACCGAGGCGGCGGTCCTGGCGGCGCTGAACAGCGAGGCGCGACACAGCGGGGTGGTCGCGGTCGACTGGACCCGTCGGAAGTACGTGCGCAAACCGCGTAAGGCCCCGGCCGGCGCCGTCGTCCCGGAGCGCGTCTCCACCCTCTTCGTGGAACCGGACGCGACGGTGGCCGCTCGCCTGTCGGTGGGCGACTGAACGAAGTCGACCGCCCGTACGCGACGGGGTCCGCCACCCCGTGGATGACGGACCCCGTGTCCGACCGCGAAACGCCGGGTATCGCTACCCCTCAGTCCGTCGTCGGCGTCTCGCTCGGCTTGCGCGGCATCATGTCGTCGCGCATGGCCAGATGGTACGCCGTGGCCGCGACGACGACCGCTGCCTGCTTGAGGTCATCCAGCATCAGGCGCTCGAACGTGTCGGCCGCCGTGTGATGCGTGAACGTGCCGTACTCGATCGGATCCTGAATGAAGTTGAACCCGGGAATCCCGGCCGCGTCGAACGCGAGGTGGTCCGTGCCCCCGGTGTTGCCGTGCTTGACGGCCACGACGCCGAGGTCCCGGAACGGCCACAGGATCTGCTCGAACACGGGAATCGCGGCCGCGTTGCTCTGATCCCAGATGCCGCGCACGCGCCCGGTGCCATTGTCGACGTTGAGGTACGCGGATATCTGAGCGTGGAGCTCCGGGTGGATCTCGACCCAGCCGCGCGAGCCCAGCAGTCCCTGCTCTTCACCGGACCACAGCGCGATCCGGATCGTGCGTCGAGGCTGCAGGTCGAGAGCCTTGAGAATCCGCATGGCTTCCATCATCACCACGGAGCCTGCGCCATCGTCCGTCGCTCCCGTGCCGTAGTGCCACGAGTCGAGGTGGGCCCCGATCATCACGAACTCGTCCGCCAGGTCGGAGCCTTCGATGTCACCCAGCGTGTTGTAGCCCTGCAGGTCCTCCGAGAAGAACCGGTTCTGGACCTCGATCTCCAGCTCGACGGGGATCCCCCTCTGGATGTTGCGATACATCTGGTTGTACTGCTCGCCCGCCACGACCAGCTCCGGAGGCGGCTCGGGGTTGCCCGGGTCGCGGCCCGCGCGACTGCCCCCGCCCCTCACGAGCGTGTACTCGCGCGACGAGGGGACGAGGAGTCCCGCGATGCCCTCGTCCATCAGGAACTCGTCGACCGCCTCCCGCATCTGCGCACGGCGACGCCACTCCGCGATGCGCCGGGCCCGCTCTTCCTCGGTCATCTGCGGGCGGCCTTCTCGCTCTTCCGGCGGAGACAGCAGTTCCTCGAGCGGCGTTCGGAGCGGACTGGGCTCCCAGTCCGGGCTCATCTCGACCGGAGGTCGGGACAGAATCCAGGCGCCCGCCAGCTTACCCCGGTACGGTTCCAGATCGGCCACCGAGTCCGCCTCGACGATCACCGCCGGACCGGTCACCACGCCGGGCGTGCTTCCCGTCCAGCCGGAAGGCTGTGCGACGAGCGGCTGTACGTACGGAGTAAGGATGCGGCCGCTGTACGACACGCGCTCCCACCCACGGCCGAACTCGCCCCACGGCTCGATCTCGACGTTCGTGAGTCCCCACGACTCCAGCGTCTCCGCCGTCCACTCGTTCGCCCGCATCATCCCCGGGGAGTTCGTGAGCCTCGGCCCGATGACGTCGGTCAGATATCCAGCCAGCTCCTCGATCTGCGACTGTTCGAGTCCCTCGGCACGGATCGCCTCGACGACGCTCATGTCGACGGCTTCCTGTGCCACCTGAGCGGACGCCTCGGGCGCGACGGCCACCAACGCGGCAACCGCCATCAACATGCGCACCCTGTTTCGGTTCACGGCCTGCCTCCATCATGCGGTGTGTGTAGTGCGGCTGCCGGCCGGCCAGCCCGCCGGATCCGGAGCACAGAGCGGTGGCCCGCCCTGCCTCGTGAGTTCGAGCTTCTGGGTTCAAGAATGCCCGGCCGGGCGAAAACGTTTATCGTCGGCCGCGCACGGGCTCAGTGAACCACGAAGAGCCGGCCGGACCGGGTCTCGTCATCCAGGCGGAACACGTACAGGTAAGCCCCCGAAGCCGCCTCCAGACCACCGCCGAGCCGGCCATCCCAGGTCACTCTCGGCAGATCGCCGCCGGGGGACAGCACGTGCGTTTCCTGCACGAGACGGCGTCCCGCCACGTCGTAGATCTCGAACACCAGGGTCCGTCCCTCCTCCCGGGCCGCGTCCGGCACCCGGTAGGGGAAGTCCATCACCCGCCCCGACCCCGTCTGCAGTGGATTCGGATACGGCGGATCGATCTCGAACCGCTCCTCGGGCGTCGGGGGTCCGATCGGCTCATCCCGGAGCGCCTCCAGGCGGGCCACCCCCGCCGCTTCCGTCGGAGCGACCACGAGCCAGAAGCGGACGACGCGGGATTCACCGGCGGCCAGATCGAACGGCCCGATGCTGAGCAGGGCCGCCCGATCGGTGGCCGTCAGAAAGCCGGGGAGACT
>NZ_JBZQEK010000036.1:0-3693 GCF_058719085.1 Candidatus Benthicola sp. | reverse complement strand
GGAGGCCGGATCGCACGTGCCGCCTGCCCGAAGTCGCCGGAACGGACTCCTCGGCGATCGGAGACCCGAGGACACGGTACACGTGCACGGACCGCTGGAGATTCTTGACCTCGTGGAACCCGATGTCCGTGAACTCGAGGCCCACCTTGTTGTGAACCTGCTCGTAGACGCTGCCGGATACGAGAATCTCGCCGGCGCCGGCCATCGACTGAATACGGACCGCAACGTTGACGCCGTCGCCGAATATGTCGCGGTCATGGTCGACGATGTCACCGACGTTGATGCCGATTCGGAAACGGACCCGGCGCTCGAACGGGATGCCCGTCTCGCGCTCGGCCATGCCCTGCTGGATGTCGGCGGCGCACTCCACCGCATCGACCGCGCTGGAGAACTCGACCAGCAGTCCGTCTCCGGTGCCCTTCACGACGCGCCCGTGATGTCGGGCGATGGCGGGATTGATCGTCTGAGTTCGGGCGGACTCCATACGAGCGAGCGTCGCCGTCTCGTCCACCTCCATCAGACTCGAATAGCCCACCATGTCGAGAGAGAATACCGCGGCGAGCCTGCGTCGCATCCCGCCTCCAGGGCGCTCGGTGTGGTGGCGATCTGGCCCGCGTTCACGGGAGTATCGCATATTCTACCGGTCACCGGGATCAGCCGCGACCTTTCGGCGCACCACCACGGACAGGAGACTACGGATGCGCACCCTGAGCCTGGCTCTGATTCCCATCCTCCTGACCGTCCCGACCCGCGCTCACGCGCAGGATCAGGACGGCGATCGAGCCCGGGAAGCAGCGGACCTCGAGGCGCGAGTCGCGAGTCTCGAGCGCCGCGTCGCGAACCTCGAGGCGCTGCTGGCGACGACGGACGTGGCGGAAGCCGTCGCGCGAGTGCTGGAAGCAGTCAGGGATCAACCCCGCGAGACCGAGCCGGGCGGCGACGCGGCCGACAAGTCCAAATGGCAGTCGCTCGAGAAGGGCATGACCAAGGCGGAGGTCCGTCGGCTTCTCGGCGAACCCGACGACGTGACCTCCTTCGGCCTGTCCGAAGAGTGGCGGTGGGACGAGGCCCCGTGGGGAAGCGTCAGTTTCGATGAGTCCGGAGAGGTCGATATGTGGTTCGAGCCCCACGGCTGACCGCTTGATCCGGACCGCACGCGTGGGACCGCCCCTCAGCCCCCCAACACAACCGCATCGGGGATCTCGTACCGCTCTCCGCCGATGCGAACGAGGGTCAGGTCGCCCTCGCGGGACGCCGAGAACTCCCCGGGGTAGTCCGCCTCGCTCGTGTCCGCGCCGATCGGGATACCCATGCGGAAGTAGATCGCCCGCGGCCGACCGTCGGGCCGGGTGATCACCACCGTCGCGTAGCCGCCCCCGGCCCGCGCGACGCCGAACTCGCACTCGGTCATCGGCTGCCCGGCGGCCTGAGCGCACGGAAGGGTGCCGGTCGCGTCGAAGTCGCCCTGTCCGGCCCGAAGCGCCGAGTCGTCGGGACCCATCGCCACGCTGCCATCCGGAGCGATCGCGGGCTCGAGGTACTCCGCCGCGACGTATCCACGCGGTCCCCCGCCCAGCTCCTGGACGTCACACCAGATCCGGCCCTCCGTGCGCTGGCACCCGAGATTGTCCAGGATCGTCCCTGCTTCGTATAGGGCGAGGACGGGCGCCGCGGTGGACGGCTGCTCCCGCAGATTGAGCCCGTCGGTCACACCGCTCACCACCCAGTCTCGCGGCCCGCCTTCCTCGGGAGAGGCCGGAACACCGGCATCCTGGGCGGCAACCGTTCCGACGCACAGAAGCAGAAACAGCGAGATCATCGATACCCGCGCACGCAACGAATCCATCCGGTCTCCTCCTCTTCTCTCGACACCCGGCGACTCCCGTACGATCGCGCACCCCGGAGCCACGCGCCATATTCGGGTCCATGCAGCCACGAGAGCCGATCGACACGAGGGACCGAGCCGCGGGAGCCGATGCGCCGGCTTCGGGTCCGGTCGATCCTTCTGCCCGGCTGAGACCCGGGTTCGCGATCGACCTCCCGGTTCCCCCTGACGAGGCGATCCCTCGTCTCCGCGAAGGGCTCGTCGGACCGGGATCGAGCGGCCCGTCCATGGCGGCCGGACGACAGGTCGACCTCCGGATCGAAGAATCGCGTACGCGAGTGTGGACCCCCCGTCTCACCGTGCACGTCGAAGATGCGCCGGACGGCTCGACCCTCCGCTGCCGGTTCGCACCCCGGCCCGAGATCTGGACCGGTTTCATGTTCCTGTATTCCCTTTGCGCCTTCGGGATCCTGTTCGGAGCGACACTGGGCTACGTGCAGCAGGTGTCGGATGAAACGCCGTGGGGATACTGGGCGATCCCGGCCGGACTTCTGATCATCGCCGCGATCCACCTGGCAGGATACCTGGGCCAGCGCCTCGCCGCCGACCAGATGGCGGAGCTGCGCCACAGGCTCGACGAGGTGCTGGAGGAACAGTTCGCCTCGACCTGGAACGATTCCGAATCCGCTCAGTAGAGCGGCGTGCTCAGCGAATGATGACCACGGCGAACAGGGCCGGTTCGGGAGTGCCGTCGCCGTTGAAGTCGAACAGGAGATCGTTCGTGGCCAGGGTGAGGCTGTTCCCCGTCTGCGTGCTCTGTAGCTCGTACGCGTAGATCTGCGGCTCCTCCGTCTCATCCACGAAGATCAGATACGGGGAATCGATTTCGTAGGTCGCCTCGCTGATCTCGGGCTCCTCTTCGCCGGGCAGGGTGAAGAACTGCGTGGCGTTTCCGTCCAGGGTGAACCGGAACGACAGCTCGCCTCCCTCGGCCAGCAGATCGAAGGTCTGGGCCGGGTTGGAGAGGTTCGTGATCTGGACCGTGGTCGCCTCCCAGTCGCCGGACAGGATCTCCGGCGTGAGGTCCGCCTCGATGTCCGCCACGTTCCCGCAGCCGGCAGTCAGGAGAGCCGCGATCGGGAAGACCGTGATTCGACGAAGTGAGCGCATGGTCATGTTCCTCAGAAGGTCCTGAACCAGCCGTACAGCCTGAGCCGGCCGACCCGTTGCTCGATGTCCAGGAAGTTCTCCTGGTCAAAGTAGCTGTTTCGCAGCCAGCCGACCGCGTCCGCCCCGAGTCCCCACCGTCCGATGATCGGCACCGCCGCCCGCACGCGCGCCATCTGGATCAGGTGGTTGCTGTCGCCACCGTTGCTGTTCGACCCGTTCAGCGTGTGCACCCACGCGAGCCGGTAGCCCACGGTGATCCACTCGAGGTCCTTTCTCGCCAGGCTCACGTTGAGCCAGGCGCCGGCACCCGTCCCCATGTCGTATTCCCGCAATCGCTCCCGGTCCGGAATCTCCGCCACGAAGGCGTACTCGGAATTCACCGAGTTCAGCAGATAGCCGTGAAGGTTCAGATCCGTATGGATCGAGGTCGACTCCGACAGGCTCCACCTGGAGAGGAGCGCGGCCCCGAACGACTGACCCCCGAACTCCACCACGTTGTTGTTCGTGTAGTCGAAGTTCTGGGTCACCGCGAACACGTGGTGCACCTTCTCGGACTTCTTGAGATCCGATGAAGCCAGGTTGCCCACGATGTCGAACCGCCCGATCAGGGCCTTCTCCCCGAAATTGAGCGACAGGCCCATGCGGAACTGGTCGAACGGGTCGCGCCGCGTGTCTTTCCACGGATCGCCGTACCGCAT
>NZ_JBZQEK010000035.1:0-4513 GCF_058719085.1 Candidatus Benthicola sp. | reverse complement strand
GGCGACGGCGCACAGGGCCAGCGTGAGAACACGGACGTGGATTCTGCTCATCGTACTCTGCCTTATGGAGTTGGCTGTGAACGATCCTGCCAGATAATTGACGCTACAAGATACACGCTCGGGTATGGTCGCGCCCGTGCGGTCGGAGCGCTTCCCGGCGCATTACACACGCCGGGAAGCACCCGGGATCGGAGTCGGTCCGCGGCTCGGCCGCGGACCCGGCTCACGGCTGAACGATGTGCAGCTCCACCCTCCGATTTCGCGCCCGTCCCTCCTCGGTGTCGTTGGAGGCGACCGGATCGGCCTCGCCGTAGCCCACGGCATCGAGCCGATTCGCGAACTGCTCCATCTGCATGCTCGTGGTGAGCAGGAAGCTGCGCACGGCGTCGGCTCGCTCCCGGCTGAGCCGCTCGTTGTACGCTTCCGAACCGACCGAGTCCGTGTAGCCACGGAGTTCCAGGCGAGCCGTTCCCTGTGGGTCGGCCTGGGTGACGATCTGGTCGGCGAGCTCCGTCAGATAGGCCCGTGCCGCCTGCGTGAGCTGGAAGCTGTTGAACTCGAACTCGACGTTCCGGAGCTCGAGCTGCACGAGGCACCCGCGCGCATCGACGCGCGCGCCGGCCGGTGTGCCCGGGCACTCGTCGATCCCGTCGAAGACGCCATCGCCATCGCTGTCCAGCGGGCAGCCCGTGGCATCGACCATGACGCCACGCGGCGTGTTCGGGCACAGGTCGATTCCGAAGAAGACCCCATCGCCGTCCCGATCGCTTGGGCAGCCGTTCTCATCGACCTCGGCCCCCTTCGGCGTATCCGGGCACCGATCGAGTCCGTCCCAGACGCCGTCGCCGTCCGAATCGATCGGGCACCCGTCCGCATCCACGACCGCGCCGCGCGGGGTGTCCGGGCAGCGGTCGGCGTAGTCATACACGCCATCCATGTCCGTGTCGAAGGGGCAGCCGTTGGCGTCCACTTCCACGCCCTTCGGGGTATCGGGGCAGAGGTCGTCTCCATCCTCGACGCCGTCACCGTCGGAGTCCTTGGGGCCCCACAGGAAGAGCGACAGCCCGGCCGTCCACTCGGTGGAGTACAGAGTCTCCTCGCCGAGGCCCGTTCCCGAGATGACGGCCCGCGCGTCGTCGAGGCCGTCCTTCGAGATGTAGTTGCGCCAGTCGAACCGGAAGGCGAGCCAGCGGACCGGATAGATCTTGAGCGCCGCTCCGTAATTCCACGCGAAGGCGTTCTGGGTGTCCAGCCCCTCGATGTCGAGATCGAAGGACTGGATGCCGGCCCCGCCGAGGACCGCGAGCTGGATGGAGCGGTTCAAGTTGAAGTTGTAGGTCAGATCGCCACCGTAGTTCATGACCTTGGCTTCCGTCCCGTCGTAGGACGAACCGATGACCTTCGAGTCCACGTATCCGAAGAACCCTTCGACGCCGAGGCCGAAGTCGAGCACGTATCCGAGACGGCCCCCGAAATACGGGTCGTTGTCCAGTCGCCACGGCGCCGGGTCGTTCTCGAACTCGGTGTCGCCGAGGCCGTTGAGGACGCCGTAGAACGCGTTGATCTCGAGGCCGCCGGTGCCATCCTTGATCGACTGGGCGCCGACGTCGGCCGCGCTGCCCAGGAAGGCCACGGCCGCGAAGGCCGCGAGGAGCGGCCGGAGTCGCTGTAATGCACGCATGGAGAAGCCTCACTTCCTTGTTCGAAGGGCGTACCGCCGCCCGTGAATCTACAGTTCGCCCCGCCTTCGCGCCGCGTTTCGGCGCATCACGAACCGGGTTCCCGTATGAGGTGGACATCGCGCTGCGGATACGGGATCGAGCAACCGGCTGCCTCGAGGCGCTCCTTGAGCGCCCGGGTGAGATCGAACCGCAGGGTCCAGTAGTCTTCCTTTGCGCACCACGGCCGGACGACGAAGTTCACGGACGAATCGCCCAGCTCGGCGACGGCCACCACCGGCTCCGGATCGGCCAGGACCCGGTGGTCCTCGCCCAGCACCGTCCGAATCGTTTCCAGGGCGGTGCCGAGGTCATCGTCGTAGGAGACTCCCACCATCATGTCGTTCCGCCGGATGTCGTTCGCGGCGAAGTTCTTGATCGTCTGCCCGTACACGACCGAGTTGGGCATGATGACTCGCACGTTGTCCGGCGTGTTCAGGGTGGTGCTGAACAGTCCAATCGACTCGACCGCTCCCGTCGTGCCCCCCGCGTCAATGAAGTCCCCGACCGAGAATGGCCGGAAGATCAACAGCATCACGCCACTCGCGAAGTTCGACAGGGAGCCCTGGAGAGCCAGCCCGACCGCCAGTCCGGCGGCGCCGAGCACGGCCAGCAGGGACGCCGTCTGGATGCCCACGATGCCGAGCACGGCGACGAGCACCACGGCCAGGACCAGCCAGTAGACCAGCCCGGAGAGGAATGGCACGAGGGTGTCGTCGACCCCACTCCGTCCGAGTCCCCTCTTTGCGAGCCGCCGGGCCCAGCCGGCCACGATGCGGCCGACGATGAGGAGTACGATCGCTCCGACGACCCGAAGTCCCCAGGCGGTGATGAGCTCGGTGGCGATCCGGCTGAGGGTTTGCAGGTCCACACCATCCATGATGATTTCTCCTGTAGTCTGATTCACTGATTAAGCGTCTGATTCGTCGACCTCATCCATCGGGAGCGCAAACGCCCCGATCTCCGTCCCGATGCCGATCAGCAGTCTCTCGGCAGGGCTCAACTCCGAGCGCAGTTGGAGAACGCGTCGCGCGAGTCCGGGATCGTCCGTGATGATGCCGTCGACATTTCGGCTCATCATGGCCGACATGAGCAGAGGATCGTTCACGGTCCACACGTAGACGTCCTTACCGGCGGCGTGCGCGCGCCGAATGAACAGCCGGGAGGCGGCCGCCGCGTTGACGGCCAGGAAGTCCACATCCAATGCGGTGGCATCTCCAAGGCTCACGGTGGTCAGCAGGCCATACGTCCAGTTCGGCCTCAGAGAGCGGATCTTCTCGATCCCGTCGTACTTGAGCGACATGATGACCACGGCGTCCGACATGCTCGTGCGCTCGACGATGTCGACCACCTGACGCTCGAGAGCCCTGTCGTGGCCGTAGTACTTGAGCTCGACGTTCACCCCGGCCCGCCCCCGCGCTTCGATCAACGTCTCTTCCAGCGTCGGCACGCGCTCGCCCTCGTACGTCGCGTCGAACCAGCTTCCGACGTCCAGCGTGTCGAGGTCCGCGCGTGTCGCATCCCAGACCTTCAACGCGTGGCCCGCCGTCTTCATGAAATCGCTGTCGTGAAACACCACCACTTCGCCCTCGGCGTTCTCCTGGACGTCGATCTCCACCATGTCGGCGCCCTCGTCGAGAGCCCGCCGGACCGCGGCCATGGTGTTCTCCGGGGCGTGCATCGCCGCGCCGCGGTGCGCGATCACGATCGCGGCGTCTTCGGCCGGGAGCCGTGCGACGAGGACCACGGAGATGAGCGCCGCGACCCCGAGCGCGACGACGCACGCTGACACGACGGTCACGGGCCCGAGCCTGATCCGGGCCGCCCGGCTGCCCGGCTCCGCCGAGGGAAGCCGGGCATCGATCCCGGCGGGCGCGGCATCGGTGCGGTAGAGACGCACGATGATGAGCGCAAACAGGGCCGCGGAGATGAAGGACAGAATCAGGTTCGCGCCAACGCTCAGGAGTCCGACGGCGCCGAGTGTGAACGCGACGAGCCGGACGGATTCACTGGCCTGCGGCACCAGCAGGCGTCCCGCGACGCCGAGCACCCACGTGAGCACGATCGAGGCGATGGCGCCGGCGGCCAGCCACGCGATGATCCAGCCGAACAGCGTCCAGCGTCGCCCCTCGGCCGCGGCCACCGAGGCCCGGAGCGCCTCGCGAGGGCCCAGGTTCTCGAACAGGATGCCAGGGAGGGCGTACATCCACCCGAGGATCCGGACTGTGAGCCAACCGGCGAGCAGGAGAATCAGGAGCCCGGCCAGCCCGCCCGCCACGAGGAACTCCGGCGGTCGGGTGGTCAGAAAGTAGTTGATGTCGTGTTCCCGGAGGAAGAAGCCGTAGACGGCGCCGACCAGCGCCAGGATCGGCGTGGCCATGGCCAGGGCCCTCACGAGCATGTGAGCGCCCAGCAGCAGGAGTCGAGTGAAGCGGCTGGCGACGTGCCGAAACGCGGCGAGCCACATGACGCGCCGTCCGGCGGCCGCGCCCATACCGATCGTCATCAGGCCGGCCTGCTCGAGCAGCGCCAGGCCGACCCACGTGCCTCCCACGACGACGAGGGTGGCGAGTCCCACGGGCGACAGGAAGAAGAACAGGATCTCCTGGTCACTAAGCGCGGCCCGACCCTGCGTGGCGAGCGCCAGGCGAAGCACGACCGCGAGCCCGGGAAGCAGGATCACGGCCACCGCGATCCTGGTGACGAGCGAGAAGAGGAAGAGCTGCGGCCAACTCCGCCGGAAATCGCTCAGAGCCTCGGCTCCGGGCGTCAGGTCGAACCGCCTCACTCGCTTC
>NZ_JBZQEK010000034.1:0-1550 GCF_058719085.1 Candidatus Benthicola sp. | reverse complement strand
CCGTACTTTCACGGGCAGAACGCACGATCTGCCGTACTTTTCCGGCAAACATGCCGGAATCTGCCGTGATTTATCGACACACTAACCGGCCCAGGCCACTCCTGGATTGGTTCAGAGTCCGCGACTCAAAGACTCTAGCAAACCAACCTCCGATGAACTCGGGGCGGTTCAGGAAGGTCACACAAAGACCCGAATTCCTCGACGCCCTCTCCCGTCTGATGATTCCACCGCAGCTCGATCAAACCCGCGGCGCCTGACGGGTGGGCTGCGTTCGCCGGGTGTGCAGCGCAGCATCTCAGCCCGTCACGCGCTGTCGATCCCCCGGGTTTGGCTCTTTCCCGCGGCGAAGCCCAATCACCCGCCCGTCACGACCTTCCACGACCTTCCTTGACCCGCCGACACCCACCACGCAGCTTCCCGAAGGTAGCCCAAAGGACGTTTGAGTTTCCTTTCCTTTCCGGCCCGACGTAAGTTACTCCCTTGTTCGGTGCGCCCTCGGGGCGAACCCTTTATTGGATGCCCGGCCCCCCAAGCCTAATGATCGACCGCCTCACTGCCGCCCTCTCGGACAGGTACCGCATCGAGCGCGAGCTCGGTGCGGGTGGAATGGCGACCGTGTACCTGGCGGCGGACCTGAAGCACGACCGGAAGGTCGCGATCAAGGTGCTGACCCCAGAGCTCGGCGCCGTCGTCGGCGCCGAGCGTTTCCTGGCCGAGATCAGGACCACCGCCAACCTGCGCCACCCGCACATCCTGCCGCTGTTCGACAGCGGGGAGGCGGACGGTCTTCTCTGGTACGCGATGCCGTACGTGGAGGGCGAGTCCTTGCGGGATCGTCTGGACCGCGAAAAGCAGCTTCCGGTGAAGGAGGCGGTGGCCATCGCCTCGAAGGTCGCCGGTGCGCTGCAGGCCGCTCATGACGCCGGCGTGATCCACCGTGACATCAAGCCGGCCAACATCCTTCTGGAGAGGGGCGAGCCGACTGTCGCGGATTTCGGGATCGCGCTGGCGGTGCAGGATGCCGGTGGAGGGCGCCTCACCGAAACCGGTCTCAGCCTGGGCACGCCGCACTACATGTCCCCCGAGCAGGCTACGGGCGACCGGGATTCCGATGCGCGCACGGACGTGTACGCGCTCGGCGCGGTGCTGTACGAGATGCTGACCGGGGAGCCGCCCTTTCCCGGCGCGACGGCGCAGGCGATCGTCGGCCGCATCCTGACGGTCGATCCGACCCCTCCGACGGAGATCCGGCGCTCGGTCCCGCCGAACGTGGAGGCCGCGGTCCTGACAGCGCTCGAAAAGACGCCGGCGGATCGTTTCAGGACTGCCGAGGAGTTCGCGAATGCGTTGAACGACCCCGGGTTCATCCTCCCCGCCACCGGCGCGCGAGACCACGAAACCGCTCACGGGCCCCTCTTTCGGTACGGTTGGCCCGCGACGGCCGCGGTACTGGCGGTGACTCTCATCGGGGTCCTGCTGGCAGCTCCCGAGCCCCGAGCGCCTCGGGTCATCCGAGCTCCTTTGGCCCTGAGTCCGGGTCAGGAGCTGGG
>NZ_JBZQEK010000033.1:0-6078 GCF_058719085.1 Candidatus Benthicola sp. | reverse complement strand
GACGATGAGGGCGATCACCAGGGCCGAAATCAGGATGATGACGAGGCCGACGAGTCCGCTGCGCCAGTACGCGGTGGTCATGGCTCGGTCCACGTCGGCCAGCGACATCTGGACATCGAGCACGCCCAGCACCTTCTGGTTTGAATCGTGGCAACCAGCGGCCGCACACTCGGGTCGGTTCAGAATCGGGTTCAGGACTCCGAGCACTCGGCCCTGCTCCACTCGAGTGAACAGCTCCGCCTGTTCCGCCGTCGGCAGCGCACCGGCGGAGCCGCCATCTTCGTGACACGTCCGACAGGCTTCCGCGTCCCGGCCGACCACCGTCCCGATTTCGGACTCATCGCTCGAAAAGCGGACCTCACCGCGATCGTTGTAGATCCGAATGACCTCGATCCCGGGCTCGGCGCCCAGTTGCCGAACCGATCGAGCGATGTGGTCACGCTGCTTCTCCATCATCTCGACGTCGAGGCTCTTGTTGATGAAGTTGCTGGCGCGAAACGCTTCGGATCGCACCAGGTCGAGGGTCATTCTGTCCCGATAGTGGTTACTGATGCTCGTGTAGACGAAGAACAGGGCGAGGAGCGCGAGGGACAGGACCGAGAACAGGCGCACGCTGATCGAGGACTTCATCATCGAGGTCAGGGCGGAGAGGCCCATGGATCGCCTCGCTTTATCGCCGCTCCGATGAGCAGCGGCCGGTTGAGCGCAAGGGGGGCGCCTTTCGGCTCGAGCCGCGGGTGCCGCGACTGCCGGAGCATGCGTTGCAGGATACGTGCCTCATTCGGACGCTCCGGGGCGAAGCTGCGACGTCGACCCCGTAGCCCCGGTTTCAGCCACCCGCGATCCGATCGATGAGGGTCTTGAACGCTTCCCTTCCGAGTACGTGCTCCAGCGTGGTCTGCGGCTCTCCTCCGTCCGCCATGGCCGCTCCCACCTCCTGCGCGTCCGGACCGGAGATGGCATCCAGAATGGCCTGCTTGACGGTCCGCATTCGGTCGGCATACCAGGCGAGCGTCTCTTCCGCACCGACCACGCCAGGTACCCCTGCCAGCGGTTCCGCGGGCCGCACTCGAAACAACCAGTCCTTCCCCTCCGGGAGCTGGCACGGCTCCTCGGCCCGCGCAAAGGCCGGGTTCGT
The DNA here is from genome assembly GCF_058719085.1 of Candidatus Benthicola sp. Classification (NCBI taxonomy): domain Bacteria; kingdom Pseudomonadati; phylum Gemmatimonadota; class Gemmatimonadia; order Candidatus Palauibacterales; family Candidatus Palauibacteraceae; genus Candidatus Benthicola; species Candidatus Benthicola sp. Next base: position 4,940 of record NZ_JBZQEK010000033.1, on the reverse strand, counting down.
CTCCACGACTTCGCCGGCGATCGGCATCCGCAGCGGAACGGCGATGTGGTCACGAGCGATCCAGCCGCAGGACTGGTCGCGCTCGAGGTGCAGTCCCACGCCGGGGGTCACGACACGGCGTATCGGTCGCAGCATCCGAACCAGTGCGCCGTCGAGCCCCACCGTCACCTGCCCCGTTTCCCTCGGCTCGAGCCAGAAGTGAGGGGGTCGGTAGGGCCGATCCAGGTACAGACGGCACCCGGCCAACAGGTGCGCCAGGTGAGCGCTGACCTGACCGGCGGGTGTGAAGGCCCCGGGGATGCCCTCGGGGGCCTGAGAAGCCTCAGTCAGGCCTTCGCGCGCTCGCCGCCCCCCGCTGAGAGCGGCATACAGCTCGCAGCCTTCGCATTCATAGTTGCGATCGCACAGGTGGTAGTTCAGCACTCCGGACAACACCCATACGCAGGGAAGCTCGTCTCTCGGCATTTCGGCCCTCCCCGCCTTATCCATGTCCACGTGCCTCCTGGCCGACACCGGCAGTTACCTCTCGCTCCCGGGCAAGCTCGAGCTCAGAAGCAGCGTTTCCACGACCTCCGGCCACCGATCCTCGGAAAGGGCCTGGCCGAAGCCGAGCACCGGCTCACCGCCATCGGGCAGCATCAGGCCGAGCTCGGGAGTCATCATGGCGCGGAGGCTTTCGGCCGTCCGGTCGAGCCTGTCTCTGACCAGGCCGCCGGTGATCAGGTTTCTGGCCGGCCTCGCATCATCGGGTACTCGGATCTTCATGAGCCACCCGGACTCGTACGGGTCCCGATTCACGATGCGAGGATCTTCCGCCACTTCCGCGTTGACCGATTCCACGATTCCGTCCACCGGTGACAGCATCCGGACGGAATCGGGCCCGACGCGCACGGTCCACCCGAGCTCTCCCTGTCGCACCGTCTCGCCGGGCGCGGGAAGATCCACACGCGAAGGCCCTCCGACGAGACGTTGTGCGAAGTCATCCATACCGACCCGGTACACCCCCTCCTTCTCCCGCGCGGCCCACGTGTGACCGGGGTGGAAGAGGTAGTCCAGGGGGGCGGAGAACCAGCTCTGCCGGTTCACTCGGCCGGGCACCACCTCGGTCTCGCCGGGTCCGAGGAGCTTCCAGTACAGGATGAGCGCACCCAGGAAGCCGATGACGATCAGGTATTCGATGCCCTTCGTGGCGAAGATATCTACGGCTGCAGTGCCTTCCACTGTTTCCTCCTTCAGGCTGCGGACGCCTCGACCCGCCGGACGTCATCCTCCCGGTCCGCGCGCACCAGAGCACGATCGAGGACCGGCATTCGATGAATCACCCATCGGAAGACCCATATTTCGGCCGAAAGCACTCCCAGCGTGACCACGATCTCCTGCCAGCTGGGAACGTAGCGAACCGGCAAGTACCACTTGAAGGCGATCACCGAGATGTTGAGCCGGTTGAGAACGATGCCGATGAGCGTGAGCACGGCCGCGGTCCCGATCACCCGGGAATTCCGACGCGATACACCTCCGACGAACAGGATGGTCGGAACGATGACGAAGCCGACCATCTCGAGCCCATACCAGGCGCCCCAACCGGTCCCGAGGTACTGCCACCTCTGACCATGAACGAAGACGAGGATCTGCAGGAACAGGTAGACGAACATGGTTCCGGCGCAGATCCTGGCCAGCCCGCGAACGATCCCCTCGTGTGATCGCTCCAGCTCTCGCCCGACGCGGTGGTGGAACACCCGGTGCGTGATCGAGCCCTCGAAGATGACCATCGAGAGGCCGGCGAAGATGCTGGAAACGAAGAACAGAATCGGGATGAACTCGTTGTACCACAGGGGATGGACCTTGTCTCTGGCCATCAGATACAGGGCGCCGAGCCCCGATTGGTGAAGAGTCGACAGCGTGATCCCGAAGATCACGGCACCGAGGGTCAATCGGTTCAACCATCGCCGCAGGCGGGGCCAGCCGGCCCACTCCGCTATGGCGGGCGAGAACTCGAGCAGTTCCGCCGTCATGTAGAGCAGGAAGTGCCAGGCGACCAGGAAGAGCACCGAGCTGACGCCGAAGTCGTTGCCGATGATCGGATTGACCACGTGCCACGGTCGACCGAGATCGAGCAGAAGGGCTCCGGCGTAGAAGACGTAGGCCAGGAAGCCGTTCAGCACCGTCACCCGGACGATGGGGTGATACTTCTCCTGATTCAGGATGTACACCATGAAGGTCAACACGTACGCCCCGCCGGCGAATGCCACGCCGGTAATCACGTCGAAACCGATCCACAGTCCCCAGGGGTAGTCCTGGTTGAGGTTGGTGACGCTTCCGAGGCCGTATACGAACCTGAAGTACAGGATCACGGCCGTCGCGACCATGATCGCCAGGGTGATCACGTTGAACGGCGTGAGCACCGGTCCACGGGGTCTCATTTCCTGGCGGAGGAAGCGAGCGAAGCGCCTGGCCCCGCTCCACACACCGGGTACGGCAGCATCTACGGTCGCCATGATTCACTCCTCCGGTTCTTCGCGCCGGTTCCCCGCCGTCGCCCTGCTCACGGCGAGCAGGAAGGGGGGGAACATGGTCAGAACGAACGGAACCGAATACAGGAACTCCTTGGTGAAGGTCGGATAGGCCTCGAGGCTGAGGTCGGTCCGGAAACCGAGTTCCTCGAACGGAACCGAAGCGAGATACAACACCCCGGTACCGCCGGCCTCATGCTCGCCATACACGTGGTGGACGTACTTGTCCGGCTCGCCATAGACGCGGGACCACGCCAGCTCGAGCATCTCCTTTCGGGTTCCGAAGGCGGTCGCCTTGGCCGGACAGGCGGAGACGCAGGCAGGGATGTCTCCCTCCTGGAGCCGGTCGAAGCACATGCGGCACTTCTGGATACGCGGGTTCGCGCTGTGGTACTCGAACTTCGGCACATCGAAGGGGCATGAGAGCATGCAGAAGCGGCACCCCATGCACTTGTCGCCTCTCCATATCACCGGTCCGGCATCCGTCTTGAGCATCGCCTTCGTCAGGCAGGCGGAGGCGCAAGCCGGCTGCAGGCAGTGCATGCACTGCCGCTTCACGTTCACCGGGCCTTTCTCGGTCTCGAATCGATTCACGACCGTCCATTGCGTCTCGGAGGTGTCTCGTACCTCTCCGGGCTCCACCTTTCCCGGCGGCTCCGGAAGGTCGTTTGCCTCCGCGCATGCACGCTCGCACATGCGGCACCCCAGACACTTGGTCGTGTCGATGAGGATCGCCATGGATTCACCCTCTCGACTCGGACTCACCTCTGGACTGCTGCTCGTCCGGGCCTGAGCCAGGTTCTTTCCCGCCAGGGTGGAACCGGCTGCGAGGGCCAGCGTCTTCAGGGCAGATCGCCTGCGCATCTCCGCCTCCCGAGGTCTTGGATCTCTATTGCGGTTGCGGTGCCATCGTCATCGCCTCACCGGACCGGGCCCCCGACGGAGAGCGGCTGGCCCGGCGAAGATCGAACGGACCGAAAACGGTCAGGGCCGGAGGAATGTCTCCTCGAACTCCGCCCAATCGGCATCCTGAATCTGCTCGAGCACACCGATCGGAAGCTCGCCCCCGTCCGCAAGCGCCAGCCCGGCTTCGGGATCGGCCGAACGGGACATGGCGAAATCACGGATCTTCCCGTACTGGGTCCGGCTCCAGTCGGTGGCGGACTTCCCGATCATCCAGTTGGGCAGTTCAGCCGACAGGCCTTCCGGTCGAATGAGGCACGTGTCCTCGCTGTGCGTCTGCCAGACCGTGTCCCGCGGAGGCTTCACCCTGGATGCCTTGATTCGACCGGCGACGGGCGATCGGACCACGAGCTCACGCTTGCCGCTCCGTAGAGTGACCAGAGGGTCACCCTTGTCCACGCGCTCACCGGCCCCCCTCATCTCGAGATCGGGGTCGCTCCCGATCAGCGAGAGCAGCAGCGGATGGACACCCACCTGGAGATCGCCGCTCGCACGGACCGACGCCCAGGTGAATCCCGGCTGCAGGAAGACGCCTGCCGGAAGACGCGTGACGAGGTCACGGAGCGGCACGGCTGGAGGGCCCGAGGTCATTCCCTCAGCGACCCGGCGGGGTCGCTCCACGAAGTAGTAGTGACCGGTCAGCAGGACCACCACGGTTACGAAGAAGACGGCACCAAGCATCGATTCCTCCCCGGCTGTTATGCCCTCATTCCGTTGGCAGGCTCCGTCTCACGGAGCACTCGTCGGCACGGTGGGCGTAGCCGTTCGACCTCCTTGAAAGGCAAGCGTGGTGCCACCAGGTACGGCCCGGGAGACCATTCCGTAACCGTCGATATGGTAATTGTTTACAAGCGCACCGCCCTGCCGCCTGCGGAGCGGGTCGTTCTCGGATTGTCGAGGATGTCGACACCTCTTCCGGTTCAAGCGGGCCCGGATCGCGCGTAAGTCGCTGGCGCGAAAAGCGCTAGGTGCGTCGTCGAAATCTTCGACAGCGAGTCGTGGGATGTTTCAACAACCGGCGGGGATCGCGGCGTCGACGAATCGGCCACGTCGTGCGGCACGATCGTGGGGGAATCGGACGGTGCGCCAGGGCTCCCCGTCGAGCCTTTCGGCGTCGGAGAGGAGCGGGAGGACACGCTCTTGCTGGCGAGCGCCGGGCCGAGCACTTTGCGGCGGTCGGAGGTTCCGACCTGCATCAACCTTGAGGCGCATCCCTGGTCAGCCGCTCCGAGGGAGAGCATCCTTGGATTCAAGAACTGGGCAGCCACCGATCGTCGCGCGCTCCTGGCTGCAGAGCCCGTTGGCGCGCGCCGCCCTCGTGGTCGGTCTGCTGTTCATCTTTCTGCTCGGCGTCAACGGCCTCGGCGACGCCTTCAAGTCGCTGGGGCGGGGACTGCTCGATTCCTTCTTCAGCGCCACCGAGAATCCATTCGTCGGCCTCATGGTGGGGATCCTCGCCACGACGCT
>NZ_JBZQEK010000032.1:0-2078 GCF_058719085.1 Candidatus Benthicola sp. | reverse complement strand
CGCGGCCGCTCCAACTTCAGCGCTCGTCACGGCCACGGGCCGGGCCATTCACAGTAGCGAGCGTATGGCATGAAGAGACTCATCCAGGAAGGTCACCGCCGATCCCTCTGGCAGGTGCTGGGGATCTACGTCGTAGCGGGATGGGTGGTGCTCCAGGTGGCCGACGTGCTGGCCCAGAACATGGGGTTGCCGGCCTGGGTGTTCCCGTTCGCCGTGCTCCTGCTGGTCATCGGCCTGCCGGTCGTGCTCGCGACAGCGTTCATCCAGAATCGCCGGCCCGGGACGGAGCCGGCGGAATCCTCGGAGCTGGCAGGACCCGGGCGAGGCCTCCCGGACTCAGAGTCGAAGCCGTTTTTCCTGTTCACCTGGCGGAACTCGATACTCGGCGGAGTTCTGGCCTTCTGCCTGCTCTTCGGCTTCGCCGGGCTCTACGTCATCGTCAAGGATCGTGGGAAGAGCTTCGCTCCCGCGGAGGCCGTGGCGACCGAAGCCGGCGAGGGTATCGCGATCGTGCCGTTCACCGTCCGGGGAGAAGGCCTCGAGGTCTGGCGCGAAGGCATGATGGACGTGTTCACCGCCAGCCTCGACGACGTGGGCGGATACCGGACGATCAGCAGCCGCACGGTCATGGCCCGCTGGAGGGACGCCGTGCCGGAGGATGGCGATGCCGACCTGGCCACCGCTCGAGAGGTGGCCCGACGGTCGGGCGCCAGGTACGTGATGACGGGGAGCGCGGTGGCGCTGGGTCAGAACGTGCGACTCGCGGCCGACATCTACGACGTGGAGACCGGCCGGGAGATCGGCGCCAGCCAGGTCGAGGGGCCCGCGGACAGCGTGCTCGTCATGGTGGACGAGCTGGGCGTCGAAGTCATGCAGGCCCTGATGCGCACGGCGGGAGCCGAAGGGCTGAGCATCCGACAGACGCAAGCCATCGTCACCGCGTCGCTTCCGGCGCTCCGCGCATACCTGAGGGCCGAGGCCCTGTATCGCAACGCGCGGTTCGAAAGGGCCATCGAGGCGTACGAAGAGGCGCTCGAGCTGGACCCGGAGATGTCGCTCGCCCACGCCCGGGTCGCGGACGCGTACGGCTGGATCGAGAACATCGCCAGCGACAAGGCCGCCGAACACTTCGATTACGCCCTGGCTCACCTCGAGCGCCTTCCGCCGCGTGAGCGCACTCTCGTCCAGGCGAATGCGGCCGTCCTGGCGGGCGACCTGGACGGGGTCGAGCCGCTTCGCGCCGCGACGAGGAAGTACCCGGACGATCCCGAGGCATGGTTTCTTCTCGGCGAATTCTACACGCACTACGGCGGGAACCTCCTCCTCGAGATGGAGGACGCCCGACGTGCGTTCGACCGGGCGATCGAGCTCGACCCCTCGTTTGCGCCGTACTATCTGCACGCCGTCGAGATGGCCATCATCCAGCGCGATACGGCACGCGTCGAGGAGCTGCTGGAGGATCTCGAGCCGCTCGAGGCGCGTCGGACCCCGGCGCTCCTGCTCTCCCGGGACCTGATCCTCGGTGATTCCGTCGCCCAGGCGCGAGCGACGATCGCTCTGGACACGGTCGACGATGCCGTGCTCCGCGACATCTACCCCGATCTGTGGCAGACCTCCGGGCGCCCGATCGCGATGATGGCCGTGTTCGATGAGCTCGGCGACAGGCGCGACCCGGCGGCGAATCTCAAAGTCTGGCTTCACTACATGGCCGGACAGCCCTCGGCGGTCGAGGGTGAGGTCGACCCGTGGACGGAGGCCGGGATCTTGAATCAGATGTTCCGTCCCATGCCGGACGAGGCCTTCAGCGGCCACCCATGGGACGGCTGCGGCCTGCGGCTCGGAGCGGGCGGGATTCACTGCGCCGCCTCGCTGGGAGAGGCTTTCGTACGGTCCGGAGAAAGGACGAGCCTCGACAGCCTCGTCGCCGTGCAGATCCCCCGGCTGAAGGAAGAGATGACCCGGGTGGGAGCGGAACGCTACCACTGGCAGATGGATCTTCTCGCGGACGCCATCCAGGCCTACTCGGTCTCGATCGCGGACCGGCCAGCGGCGATCGAGCAGCTCGAGGAGCTGCAGGG